>NZ_CP025624.1:6600000-6890566 GCF_002874965.1 Pseudomonas sp. NC02
GCGCTTGGCCGGCGGCAGCAAGTCGAGGCCCAGCAAGCCCATGTTGCGGCCCAGCGCGACCAACGGTTGCGCACTGCCAAACAGGCGGGTGACCTGATCGGAGAAGCCGACGGTGAGCTTCTGGTCCATGCGCTGACGCTCGCGGTACGCCTGCAGTGTCGCCAGGTCGCCCGGAATCGCCGGCCCGGCCAGCAGCGCCTCGGCCAACGCGTAGGCATCCCGCAGGGACAGGTTGAAGCCCTGACCGGCAATCGGGTGCAGGCTGTGGGCGGCATTGCCAAGTACGGCCAGATGAGAGCGCACTTGTTCTTCCGCTTCCACGAGCGTCAGCGGGTACAGGTGGCGCGCACCGACTTGCTTGAGGGTGCCCAGGCGGTAGCCGAACACGCCCTGCAGTTCATTCAGGAAGCTGCGTTCGTCCAGCTCGGCCAGGCGCTTGGCGTCCATGCCGATGCGGGTCCAGACCAGCGCGCAACGGTTGTCCGGCAACGGCAGCAAGGCCATCGGGCCTTCGTCGGTGAACCGCTCGAACGCCTCGCCGTTGTGGGCCTCGCTTGGGGTGATGTTGGCGATCAGGGCGCTCTGGTTGTACGGCCGCTTTTTAACGCCGATGCCCAGTTGCTCGCGCAAACCTGAGCGACCGCCATCGGCCAGCACCGCGAGGTCGCACTCCAGCACGGTTTCGTCATTGAGGGTCAGGCGGTAGCCATCGGCAAGCGGCTCCATGCGCGTAACTTCCGCCGGGCAACGCCAACTGACCACGTCCTTGTCCAGCCCTTGCCACAGGCATTGGCCCAGCCAGGCGTTTTCCACCACGTAGCCAAGCGCCGGCACACCCTCTTCCATGGCCGACAGGCGCGCGGTAGAGAAGCGGCCACGGTCCGACACATGAATCTGTTTGATCGGCTCGGCGCGGCGAGAGATTTCCTGCCACACGCCCAACCGTTGATAGATCTGCCGCGCGCCAAAGGACAGCGCTGAAGAACGCGCGTCATAGCTCGGCTGGTAGCTGTCGCCGGGGGCAAACGGCTCGATCAGCACGATCTTCCAGCCCCGGGCCTTGGCCCCGGCCTGCAAGGCCAATGCGAGGCTGGCACCCACCAGGCCGCCGCCGATAATCGCCAGGTTGACCCGGCTCATCGGGCGCTCGCCATCAATGCTTCGATCTCGGCGACGGACTTGGGCACGCCACCGGTCAGAATTTCACAGCCTTGCTTGGTCACCACCACGTCGTCCTCGATGCGTACGCCAATGCCACGCCATTTCTTCGCCACGTTCTGGTTGTCCGGCGAGATGTAAATCCCCGGCTCCACGGTCAGTGCCATGCCGACTTCCAGCACCCGCCACTCGCCGCCGACCTTGTATTCGCCGACATCGTGCACATCCATCCCCAGCCAGTGGCCGGCGCGGTGCATGTAGAAGGCTTTATAGGCTTCACTGGCGATCAGTTCGTCGACATCACCCTGCAACAATCCCAGCTTCACCAGCCCGGCAGTGATCACTTGCACCGTCGCCTCGTGGGCCTGGTTCCAATGCTTGTTCGGGGCGATTTCAGCAAAGGCGGCCTCCTGGGAAGCCAGCACGATTTCATAAATCGCCTTCTGCTCGGCGGAAAACTTGCCGCTCACCGGCCAGGTGCGGGTGATGTCGCTGGCGTAGCAGTCGATCTCGCAACCGGCGTCGATCAGCACCAGGTCGCCGTCCTTGAGCACCGCGTCATTCTGCTGGTAATGCAGGATGCAGCTGTTGCGCCCCGAGGCGACGATGGAACCATAGGCCGGCATCTTCGCCCCGCCCTTGCGAAACTCGTAGTCGAGCTCCGCTTCCAGGCTGAACTCATGCAACCCGGCGCGGCTGGCCTGCATCGCCCGTACATGGGCCGCGCAGGAAATCCGCGCCGCCTCGCGCATCACCTTCACTTCTGCCGCCGATTTATACAGGCGCATGTCATGAAGCAGATGATCCAGGGCAACAAATTCGTTCGGTGGCTGGGCGCCGAGGTGCGCTTTAGAGCGGATCACGTTGATCCACTCCATCAGGTGCCGGTCGAATTCGGCATTGCTGCCCATGGCCGAATACACCCGGTCGCGGCCTTCGATCAGGCCGGGCAGGATGTCGTCGATATCGGTAATCGGGAAGGCGTCATCGGCGCCAAAATCGCGAATCGCGCCTTCGGTGCCCGCTCGCAGGCCGTCCCACAGTTCGCGCTCGGCATTGCGTTCGCGGCAGAACAGCACGTACTCGCCGTGCTGGCGGCCGGGCATCAGCACGATCACCGCCTCCGGTTCGGGGAAGCCGCTCAGGTACTGGAAGTCGCTGTCCTGGCGGTAGACGTGCTCGACGTCACGGTTGCGGATGGCTACCGCGGCCGCCGGCAGGATGGCGATGCTGTTGGGTTCCATCTGCGCCATGAGCGCCTTGCGGCGCCGGGTGTATTCCGCTTTGGGGATATGGATCATGGGCAGATGGGCTTCCTTTCTTAGTGCAGCGACGGCTTGGGTGCAGCGGGCTCAGCCGATTTACGGGTCTCGGTGAACAGCAGCAGCGGCGCGACGCGCAGGTATTCCATGACTTCCATGTAGTCGCTTTCGCCGTCTTCGGACTCTTCCAGGGCGTCTTGCACCTGAGAGATGGCGGCCAGGTCCTGCAGCACTTCCTGGGCATCGGTGCTCAGGTCGAGGCCGCCGGCGTTCACGCCGAAACCGTGGAGGAAGCCTTGGCACCATTGGCCCAACGCGGCGGCGCGCTCGGTGAGCGGCGCGTCATCGGTAGGCAGCAGCAAGACGACGGTGACGTCATCACCGGTCAGCTCGCCTTTAACCATCTCTTGCAGGCCGATGAGCGCATTGCGCACGTTTTCGGTAGGCTCGGTTTCCAGCAGCTCGGCGACGTCGGCCAGCCAGTTGTCGGCATCAAAGCCGACACCGGTGCAGCTGCGGCCCAGCAGCACGCCGTGCAGTTCGGCAGGCGAGCAAGGATGACCGCTGGAACTCAGCAGTTTGGAAAAAGCATCGTACGGGGAGTTCTGAATGGGCATGGTGAGCTAGGCGCCAGACGGCGCAATGTCTAGAATGAAGCGCTGTATCCTAGCATCGGCAGACGTACCAAGACTATCAAGGGCGTCAGATCGTTTATCCAGCAGTTGCCATTCATCAGACAAAATCCAGTGGAACCCAATGGAAGACACCGACCTGCAAGCGCTGATGGCCAGACTCGAGCTGCTAATTAACCGGGTCGAGCAACTTAAGAGCCAAAACGGACTCCTATTAGCTCAGGAAAAGACCTGGCGCGAGGAACGCGCTCACCTCATTGAAAAAAACGAAATCGCCCGGCGTAAGGTCGAATCGATGATTTCGCGCCTGAAGGCCCTGGAGCAAGACTCATGAGTTCAAGCAATAGCGTCACCGTGCAGATTCTCGACAAAGAATATTCGATCATCTGCCCCCAGGAAGAACGCAGCAACCTGGTGAGCGCTGCCCGCTACCTGGACGGCAAGATGCGCGAAATCCGCAGCAGCGGCAAAGTCATCGGCGCCGATCGCATCGCCGTGATGGCCGCCCTGAACATTACCCACGATCTGCTGCATAAGCAGGAACGGCCTGACGTGCAGGCCAGCGGCTCGACGCGCGAGCAGGTGCGCGACCTGCTGGAGCGGGTCGATCTGGTACTTTCTACCGATCCAGAGCCACCCAAGGGCTGATTGTGGCGTCGGTTTCGGGTATACTCGCCCCACTCCCTGGCGTGCTTGCCAGTCGGCGATGTCCCTGAGCCGATTCGCACTACCCTGGAAGTTACACGTTGGGCTGGTGTGCATGTCCGCTAGACGGAAAGCCTTAAAGCCTACTGTTTCTTCCACCTTGAACTTTCGGGTTCAAGGGCTAAGTCGACAGCGGTTCTGTCGGGGAGCCTGATTCCCAAATCCAATGCCAGTCCCAGGACTGGCATTGTTTTATGAGCCGAAAACCATGACCGAACCTGCGCCGCTTTCACGCCCGCAACTTCGACGCATGCTGCGCAAAGCCCGCCGCGCCCTGACGCCAAGCGAGCAACGCCAGGCCGCCCTGGGCCTGTATCGGCAACTGGCACAGCACCCGCTGTTTCGCCGGGCCAAACACCTATCCTTATATCTACCGACGGACGGTGAAATCGATCCGCGCCTGCTGCTGCGCGCTGCACAGCGCCGGGGCAAGGCGACTTACCTGCCGGTGCTCAGTGCATGGCCGCGAACCAAGATGGTGTTCCAGCGAGTGCGCCCCGGCGAAAAGCTGAGGCCCAACCGTTTTCGCATCCTCGAGCCCCAGGTAAATGCCAGCCGACAACGCAAGGTCTGGGCGCTGGACCTGGTGCTGCTGCCACTGGTTGGCTTTGATGATGAGGGCGGACGGTTGGGCATGGGCGGCGGGTTTTATGACCGCAGCCTGGCCTACATGGCCCGCCGGAAATCCTGGCGCAAGCCGACGCTGTTGGGCCTGGCCCATGAATGCCAGAAGGTCGAACGATTGGCACAGGCAAGCTGGGATGTACCGCTTGAGGGCACAGTCACCGATAAGGATTGGTATATAGCAGAGACGCTACTGGAATCAGCAGCGCCTTGAAGACGGGTCAGCGTTTGAACGGTTGCGGCTGTTGCTGTGCGAGTTCAATCGGTGCGTCAGTCTTGTTCGACCACAAGCTCTGCGCATAGCCGGTGGTCACAACGCCCAGGCCGAACAAAATAACCAAAATCCATAGTAAATCCGGTTTGCGTTTCATCGATTGCCCCCCTTCAGGCATCTTGCACACGATGACAGCAACGTTCCATTAGTAGTCCGTGCCAGCTGCGTCAAGCTCAAAACCCCGGCATTCTGCGTTAACGTGAACCAACACGCAAACCTTGACGCCAACCGACTGTCGGTTTGTCATAAAATTGCAGGACAACTTTCCCAATCGACTTTTGAGGAGCGAAAACATGGCCTATTGGCTGATGAAATCCGAGCCCGATGAACTGTCCATCAAGGGCCTGGAAAAGCTCGGCGAGGCCCGGTGGGACGGGGTGCGCAACTACCAGGCGCGGAACTTCCTGCGGGCGATGGCGGTGGGTGACCAGTTCTTCTTCTACCACTCCAGCTGCCCGGAACCGGGGATTGCCGGCATCGGTAAAATCGTCGAGGCAGCCTACCCGGACCCGACCGCGCTGGAGCCCGACAGTCATTATTTCGACGCCAAGGCCAGCCCTGAAAAAAACCCGTGGAGCGCGATCAATGTTGCCCACGTCGAGACCTTTGCGAAGGTCCTGGGGCTGGGCTATCTGAAACAGCAAACCGCCCTCGCCGAGTTGCCCCTGGTGCAAAAAGGCAGCCGCCTTTCGGTGATGCCGGTCACCGCCGAGCAATGGGCCGCCGTACTCGGCCTGCGCTGAAACAGCAGAACCCTGCGGTCACGCCCATGGCGCATGCATCTGCGCGCCAACCGGGTTAGGCTGGCGCTTCATTTGACCCGCATCAAGGGCCTCCGGGCAGGATCGGTCAAACTAGGACGCTAACGCCGCAGGATGCACCCATGTCGACGAACCACCGCACCTCCCATCTTTTCGCCATTCCATTGATTGTCTTGCTGCTGGCCGCCGGCGGCTTCGGCTATTGGCAATCCACCCAAGACCGCCTGCCCGAAGGCTTGAGCATGGGCAATGGCCGGCTGGAATCGACTGAAGTGCAGATCGCCGCCAAGATCCCCGGTCGCCTCGCCGAAGTGCGGGTGGACGAAGGCGACAAGGTGCTCAAGGGCCAACTGCTGGCGCGCATGGACACCCGCACCCTGGAAGCCCAGCGCGCCCAGGCCGAAGCCGAAGTGCTGCGGGCCAGGGAGAATTTCGCTGCTGCCGAAGCCAATGTGCAACTGCGCCGGAGCGAACAACTGCTGGCCAGCCAGGAACTCAAGCGCACCCAGGAGCTGTACAAGCGCGGCTTCGCCAGCGGCCAGCTGATCGACCAGCAGCAGGCCCGGCAAAACACCGGCAACGCTGCCGTGGTCGCCGCCCAGGCCCAGGTCAATTCGGTAAAGGCCGCCATCGGCGCCGCCCAGGCTCAGGTCGCCCAGCTCACCAGTGAAATCGAAGACAGCAGCCTGCGGGCGCCTATCGACGGCATCATCCAGCTACGCCTGGCCGAACCCGGCGAAGTGCTCGGCGCGGGTGGTCGCGTGTTACTGCTGATCGACCCCAACGACCAATACATGAACCTGTATCTGCCCGCTTCGGTAACCGGCGCCCTGACCGTCGGCAGTGAGGCTCGGATCGTCCTCGACGCCCTGCCGAAGCAACCGCTGCCGGCGAAAATCAGCTTCGTCGCCGCCAAATCGCAGTTCACCCCCAAGGAAGTGGAAACCCGCGACGAACGTCAGAAGCTGGTGTTCCGGGTCAAGCTGCGCCTGACCCAACCAAGCGCCGTGCCCCAAGCCAAACCGGGCATGCCCGGCGCCGGCTATGTGCGCACCGCTGACCTGGACTGGCCGGCCAACCTGCAATGAACGGCCTGGCGCTGCACGCCACGGGGATCAACCATCGCTACGGCAAGCAACAGGCGCTGATCGACATCGCCTTCAGCCTGCCCGCCGGCACACGCTGCGGGTTGATCGGCCCGGACGGCGCCGGCAAGTCGAGCCTGCTGGGCTTGATCGCCGGGGTCAAAAAGCTTCAACAAGGCGAACTGCAAGTACTCGGCGGCTCCATCGAAGACCGCCGCCACCGCAACAGCCTGTACCCGCGTATCGCCTTCATGCCTCAAGGCCTGGGCGGCAACCTTTACCCCGAGCTGTCCATCAGCGAAAACATCCGGTTCTTTGCCACGCTGTTCGGCCTGTCAAAAGCCGATTGCGACCAGCGCATGCACAACCTGCTGCTGGCCACCGACCTCGCACGCTTCGCCGAGCGACCTGCCGGCAAGCTCTCCGGCGGCATGAAGCAGAAACTCGGCCTGTGCTGTGCACTGATCCACGACCCGGACCTGTTGATCCTCGACGAACCCACCACCGGCGTCGACCCGCTGTCCCGTCGACGCTTCTGGGAACTGGTGGAAACCGTACGCAGCGAACGCCCGCAGCTCACACTGCTGGTGGCCACCGCCTACATGGAAGAAGCCGAGCAGTTTGAACACTGCCTGATGCTCGACCGCGGCAAGCTGATCGCCGACGGCCTGAGCAGCGAACTCGCCGCCGCGACGCCCAGCGGCAAACTGGACGAAGCCTTCACCCATTTCCAGGGCGACAGTGCCCATAACAACGAACCGCTGGTGATTCCGCCCCGGCAAAGCGACAACACCGACATCGCCATCGAAGCCCACGACCTGACCCTGCGCTTCGGCGACTTCACGGCAGTCAACAAGGTCAGCTTCGCCATTGGCCGGGGCGAGATCTTTGGTTTCCTCGGCTCCAACGGCTGCGGCAAGACCACCACCATGAAAGTCCTCACCGGGTTGATGCCCGCCACCGAGGGCACCGCCACGCTGCTGGGCAACCCGGTAAACGCCAAGGACCTGGCCACCCGCAAGCGCGTGGGTTTCATGTCGCAAAGCTTCTCGCTGTACGGCGAACTCAGCGTGCGCCAGAACCTGGTGCTGCATGCGCAGTTGTTCGACCTGCCCAAGGCCGAGAGCGGCCAGCGCATCGACGAGTTGATCAAGCGTTTTGACCTGGGCGACGTTGCCGAGCAGCCGTCCGGCGAGTTGCCGCTGGGCCTGCGCCAGCGCTTGTCCCTGGCGGTGGCGGTGCTGCACCGCCCGGAAGTGCTGATCCTCGATGAGCCGACCTCGGGCGTCGACCCGGCCGCGCGGGATGACTTCTGGCGGCTGCTGATCGAACTGTCCCGGGAACAGGGCGTGACGATCTTCCTGTCCACCCACTTCATGAACGAAGCCCAGCGCTGCGACCGCATCTCGCTGATGCACGCGGGCAAGGTGCTGGCCTGCGACACGCCGGACGCGCTGCAACAGCAGTTCCACGGCGAAACCCTGGAAGCGGCGTTCGTCACCTGCCTCGAACAGGCCCAAGGCGCGCCCGAAGCGGCCACCGCGCCCTCCGAAACCGTCAGCGAACCCATGGCCCCACCCGTCAGCAAACACGGGTTCAGCGTCGCCCGCCTGTTGGCCGTGGCCAGCCGCGAAGGCAAGGAACTGCTGCGGGACAAAGTGCGCATGGCCTTCGCCCTGTTGGGGGCGATTTTCATGATGGTGATCTTCGGCTACGGCATTTCCCTGGACGTGGAGAAACTCGCCTTCGCCGTATACGACCAGGATCAGACGCCGCAAAGCCGCGCCTATCTGGAGGCCTTTCGCAGTTCGCGCTATTTCGCCGAACAGTCGCCGATCACTGACTCCAACGAACTGCACAAACGCCTGCAGCGCTCGGAGATCAAACTGGCGCTGGAGATTCCGCCAGGGTTCGGCCGCGATCTCTACGCCGGCCGCCAACCCGCCGTGGCCGCCTGGCTCGATGGCGGCATGCCGTTCCGTGCGGAAACCAGCCGCAATTATGTCGAGGCCGTGCACCAGGCCAACCTCCAACAACTGGCCGAACTGAACAGCACACCACTGAATCAGCAAGCCGCCGCCAAACTGGAAACCCGCTTTCGCTACAACCAGGACGTGGTCAGCGTGAACGCTATCGGCCCCGGCGTGATGGCGCTGATCCTCGCCTTCATCCCGGCAATGCTCACGGCCCTGGGGATCGTGCGCGAGAAGGAACTGGGCTCCATCACCAACTTCTACGCCACACCCCTGACCCGCCTGGAATTCCTGTTGGGCAAGCAGGCGCCGTACCTGGCCGTGAGCCTGATCAACCTGGGCCTGCTGGTGGCGATGAACCGCTGGCTGTTCGGCGTGCCGTTCAAGGGCAGCGGCGTGACCCTGGCTTTCGGCGGCCTGCTGTATGTGCTGGCCACCACCAGCATGGGCCTGCTGATTTCCGCGTTCACCCGCACCCAGATCGCAGCGATTCTGGGCACCATGATCATCACCAGCCTGCCGACCATCCAGTTCTCCGGGCTGATCGTGCCGCGCTCGTCCCTGGAAGGCGCCGCCGCGTTGATGGGCATGTTGTTCCCGGCGGGCTACTTCCTCGACATTGCGGTGGGCACCTTTACCAAGGCCCTGGACCTGCGTCAGCTATGGCCACAGTGCCTGGCGCTGTTCGGGTTTTTCCTGGGGTTCACCGGGCTTAGCCTGATCATGCTCAAGAAGCAGGAGGCCTGAGATGCACAAGTTCGCCCATATCCTGCGCCTCGGCATCAAGGAACTGACCAGCCTGCGCCACGACAGCGTGTTGCTGCTGTTCCTGCTCTACGCCTTTACCGTCGCCATCTATATGCCCGCCGCCGGCTCGGTGATCGGCGTGCACAACGCCAGCGTGGCCTTTGTGGATGAAGACCACAGCGCGCTTTCCCGGCAACTGGCCGAAGCGCTGCAACCGCCGGAATTCCAGGCGGCGGTGCCGTTGCCGTACGACCAACTGGACAAGGTGATGGACAGCGGCCAGTACACCTTCGTGATCAACGTGCCGGCGAATTTCCAGGCCGACCTGTTGGCCGGGCGCCAGCCGGGGGTGCAGGTCAACGTCGATGCCACGGCCATGAGCCAGGCATTCATGGGTGCCGGGTATATCGGGCGGATTTTCCAGCGGGAATTGCTGACCTATGGCAACCAGGCCGATGCCGCCCAAAAGGCGCCGGCGCTGCTGACCACCCGGGCGCTGTTCAATACCAACCTGGAAGGCGGCTGGTTTCTGGCGGTGATTCAGATCGTCAACAACATCACCATCCTCGCCATCGTGCTGACCGGCACCGCGCTGCTGCGTGAGCGCGAACACGGCACCCTCGACCATTTGCTGGTGCTGCCGCTGACTGCGCTGGAAATCATGCTGGCGAAAATCTGGAGCAACATGCTGGTGGTGGTGCTGTGCACCTGGCTGTCGCTGGAAGTGGTGGTGAAAGGCTTGCTCGGCGTGCCGCTGGCCGGGTCGCTGACTTTGTTTTTGCTGGTGACGGCGCTGTACCTGTTTGCCAGTACTGCCCTCGGCATCTTCCTCGCCACCCTCGCCCGCTCGACGCCGCAGTTTGGCCTGCTGGCGATCCCGGTGATTATCCCGATGCTGCTGTTGTCCGGCGGCAGCACGCCGCTGGACAGCATGCCGCAGTGGTTGCAATGGGTGATGCAGGGCTCGCCGTCGACGCACTTTGTGAGCCTGAGTGCGGCAATTCTGTTCCGGGATGCGGGTGTGAATGTGGTGTGGCCGGACTTGCTGGCGCTGGCGGGGATTGGGTTGCTGTTCTTTGCGGTGGCGTTGGCGCGGTTCAGGAAGAGCCTGGCTTCCTGAGGTGTCTGTCAGGGCCTCTTCGCGAGCAAGCCCGCTCCCACACTTGACCGAGTTCTAACATGAGAATGCGGTTAATTGTGGGAGCGGGCTTGCTCGCGAAGGGCGCGAAGCGACCGGCTTACTGGATGATCAGGTTGTTGAACAACAGATCCTCAACCTGCGGCTTGCCGGTTTCGTCGTTCATCACTTGCTGGGTCTGCTTCAGGGCTTCCTGGCGCAGTTTTTCCTTCCCATCAACGCTGCTCATGGTGTCGTTGGTCTGCTGGGTAAACAACGCCACCAATTGGTTGCGAATCAGCGCGTCGTTGGCTTTCACGGCTGCGGCCGCCTCGGGACCGGTGACCCGCAGGGCGATATCCGCCTTGAACACCCGCAGCTTCGCGGTGCCATCCAGGCCGTAGTTACCGACAAACGGCGGGCTCAGGCTGATATAGCTGACCTTCGGCGCTTCGCCTTCTTTGGCTTCTTCGGCCAGGGCTGCCGTCGGCAGTGTCAGGGCCAGCATCAACAGGATCCACGCTTTCACAGTTCATTCCTCAATTCGGTTGCCCAGTAGCATAACGCTAGCAGCCCTGAGCACAAGCTTATGGCGACTTATCAGGCCGGGGCATGCTCGTTGACCCGTCGCCCTGCCCACCTACACTTATCGGCCAACACGCCAAAAGGAATAGTCCGATGAAAGCTGTGCTGTGCAAAGCCTTCGGCCCCGCCGAAAACCTGGTGCTGGAAGACGTCGAAAGCCCGGCGATCAAGAAGAACGAAATCCTGTTGGACGTGCATGCGGCCGGGGTCAATTTCCCGGACACCCTGATCATCGAGGGCAAGTACCAGTTCAAGCCGCCCTTCCCATTTTCGCCAGGCGGTGAAGCGGCAGGCGTGATCAGCCAAGTCGGTGAGAACGTCAGCCACCTGAAGGTCGGTGACCGGGTGATGGCCCTGACCGGCTGGGGCAGCTTCGCCGAGCAGGTCGCGGTGCCGGGCTACAACGTGCTGCCGATCCCGCCGAGCATGGACTTCAACACCGCCGCCGCCTTCAGCATGACCTACGGCACGTCGATGCACGCCCTGAAGCAGCGGGCCAACCTGCAACCCGGGGAAACCCTGCTGGTGCTCGGTGCCTCCGGCGGCGTCGGCCTGGCTGCGGTGGAAATCGGCAAGGCCATGGGCGCCCGGGTGATCGCCGCGGCCAGCAGCGCCGACAAGCTGGCGGTGGCCAAGGCTGCCGGTGCCGATGAGTTGATCAACTACAGCGAAGCCAGCCTCAAGGACGAGATCAAACGCCTTACCGGCGGCAATGGCGTGGATGTGATCTACGACCCGGTGGGCGGCGACCTGTTTGACCAGGCCATTCGCGGCATCGCCTGGAATGGCCGGCTGCTGGTGGTGGGCTTTGCCAGCGGGCGCATTCCTGAGTTGCCAGTAAACCTGGCGCTGCTCAAGGGCGCGGCGGTGGTCGGGGTGTTCTGGGGGTCGTTCGCCCAGCGCCAGCCGCAGGACAATGCCGCCAACTTCCAGCAACTGTTCGGCTGGTTCGCCGAGGGCAAGTTGAAGCCGCTGGTGTCCCAGGTGTACCCGCTGGAGCAGGCGGCGCAGGCGATCAACGACCTCGGCCAGCGCAAGGCTGTGGGCAAGGTCGTGGTGCAGCTACGCTGACTATTGTTTCATTTTGTCCGCGGAGTGCCTGGGCCCATGATCGGCCGAGGCACTCACTCACTGGCAGGAATGAATAATGGTCACACCGCTGCGCGCGCTGTTTCTGGGGTTGTTGATGATGGTGTCGGCTCACGCCTTTGCCCATAAAGAGGGCAAGGATGTACGCGGGCTGAACAACGTGACGGTGCTGATCGTGCGCCATGCGGAAAAACCCGATGAAGGTCCGTTGCTGAGCCCCAAGGGCGAACAGCGGGCGGCGGCCTACGCCAGCTATTTCGACCCGCTGCTGTTGAACGGCATCTCCGTGGTGCCCCAGCGGCTGATCGCTACCAGCGACAGCAAGGAAAGCTCTCGCCCGCGCCTGACCCTGACACCCCTGGCCCAGCGCCTGCAGCTCCCGCTTGAAACACCCTACTCAGACGATCAAGTCGGCAAGCTGGTGAAGTCCCTGCGCAAGTCCAACCAGGCGCAGACCGTGTTGATCGCCTGGCATCACGGGCATATCGACAAGTTGATCGAGGCCTTCGGCGGTGACGGCGCGGCGCTGACCGGGATGAAGAAATGGCCGGAAAATGTGTATGACTGGCTGATCGTGTTGCGCTTCGACGACCAGGGTCAACTGGTGGAATCCCGCAGCCAGAAGATCCAGGAACACCTGCTTCCAGGTGATATCGCAGCCGCCAACGGCAACTGAACCGAATCACTGCCTGTGGTGAGGGAGCTTGCTCCCTCACCACAGCTTCTTGGCATCCCCTCCTGAAAACGTCCCTCACTTGCCTCTAAGCGACATGTTCGTAAAAGAACATGCAATTGCACTCAATTCCTATGCCCGCAGATAAGAGGCGGTGCTATTTTCGGTAACGAAACTGTAACATTCGCATCCGCAGTCAAAACAAGAAATCTGGAGCTCTTGAATGTTTGCTTTCTTCCGTCCTGCCGCACATCAGGCGCCCCTGCCTGAAGAAAAAATAGACAGCACGTACCGACGCCTGCGCTGGCAGATCTTCGCCGGTATTTTCTTCGGTTACGCCGGGTACTACCTGCTGCGCAAGAACTTCTCCCTGGCCATGCCGTACCTGATCGACGAGGGTTACACCCGTGGCCAGCTGGGCCTGGCAATGTCGGCGATCGCAATTGCCTACGGCCTGTCCAAGTTCCTCATGGGCCTGGTGTCCGACCGCTCCAACCCGCGCTACTTCCTGCCCTTCGGCCTGTTGGTGTCCGCCGGGGTGATGTTCATTTTCGGTTTCGCACCTTGGGCTACCTCCAGCGTGACCATGATGTTCATTCTGCTGTTCATCAACGGCTGGGCCCAGGGCATGGGCTGGCCGCCAAGTGGGCGGACCATGGTGCACTGGTGGTCGCAGAAAGAACGTGGCGGTGTGGTTTCCGTATGGAACGTGGCGCATAACGTCGGCGGCGGCTTGATCGGCCCGCTGTTCCTGCTGGGCATGGCCTGGTTCAACGACTGGCACGCGGCGTTCTACGTCCCGGCTACCGTGGCCCTGCTGGTGGCGGCGTTTGCCTTCATCACCATGCGCGACACCCCGCAATCGGTGGGCCTGCCGCCCATCGAGCAATACAAGAACGATTACCCGGAAGGCTACGACGCCAGCCACGAGGACGAATTCAGCGCCAAGGAAATCTTCGTCAAGTACGTGCTGCGCAACAAAATGCTCTGGTACATCGCCTTCGCCAACGTCTTCGTCTACCTGCTGCGCTACGGCGTGCTGGACTGGGCACCGACGTACCTCAAGGAAGCCAAGCACTTCGACGTGGATAAAACCTCGTGGGCGTACTTCTTCTACGAGTGGGCGGGCATTCCGGGCACGCTGCTGTGCGGCTGGATGTCGGACAAGATCTTCCGTGGCAACCGTGGCCTGACCGGCATTGTGTTCATGGGCCTGGTCACCGTGGCGACCCTGGTTTACTGGCTCAACCCGCCGGGCAACCCGATGATCGACATGATCGCGCTGTTCTCCATCGGCTTCCTGATCTACGGCCCGGTGATGCTGATCGGCCTGCAGGCGCTGGAACTGGCACCGAAGAAAGCCGCCGGTACCGCAGCGGGCTTTACGGGCCTGTTCGGTTACCTGGGTGGTTCAGTGGCAGCGAGTGCGGCCATGGGCTACACCGTTGACCATTTTGGTTGGGACGGTGGTTTCGTGCTGCTGATCGGCGCGTGCCTGCTGGCCATCGCGTTCCTGATCCCCACCTTGTGGCACACCAATAGCGTCAGTGCCGCACGTTAATCGTCGGAACAGCCTTTGGAACACCGCTTGAGCCGCGCCTCCAGATTCTTGTCTGGCATGGCGTGGCTACGCAGGGCGTTGACGGTCTGCTCGACATAATCGCGCGTAGTGCCGTAACGCCCGCAAGCGCTTTGCAACACGTGATTCAGCACGATGTCGGGCAAATTGCCGGCATAACTGGGCAGGTGCCGTTCCAGGACAAATCCCAATGCCTGCACCTGGCTGCCATCTTCCAGACGACAGCTGAGCCAGTGCGGCCGGTACGAGGGATACGGCATCTCGCGCTGCCACAGGGCATACAGCGAGGCCTCCAGTTGATCTTCCGGCAAGCGGTAGGCAAACCCGCTGCACGAGCCGCCGCGATCCAGGCCAAACACCAGCCCCGGTATTTCCGGCGTGCCCCGGTGCTCATGGGACCACAGGTACAAGCCCCGGTGATAACCGTGGACCCGCGCCCGCATCCGCTGTGTCGACGAACATTCAGGCCGCCAGATCAGCGAACCGTAAGCGAATAGCCAGACCGGCCCACCCTTGTGCAGCGCCATGGTGGCTTGCATCGAGCTCATCAACTGTTCGTGAGTGAGTTGCGGCCCCAGATCGAGCCGCGGAGGGTAAGCCAATTGCAAAAGATCAGATTCAATGGCGGTCATGGCAGATCGCTTAGGTCTCCTTTGTTGTTACGAGAAGCTGTTACCAGTTGTAAGCAACTTTACCGTAATAGAACGCGCCGCTGTAACCGTACGGCGAAAAAGTGCTATAGGCCAAATTGCCACCACTGCTGGCGTAGGCATTGAGTTTTTCCGGGTATTTGTCGGTGACGTTGTCGCCGCCAACGGTGAAGGTCCAGTTTTTCAGCTTGTAGTCGGCTGACAGATCCAACAGCCAGGCGGCCTTGAAGCGCTGGTCGTTGGTCGGGTCGGCCTGGTAGCTGGTGAATGAACCATAGCGCACCAAATTACTGTGCAGCGCCCAGTTGCCGAAACTCAGGTCGTTGCCCAGGCTCAGCTTGTGCTGTGGCGTGGTATCGCCCAGCAGGCCGATGCGCTCGCGACGATCCACCCGAACCAGGCTCGCGCCCAGGCTATCCAGTACGGACGGGTTGGCTTTTACGTCGGTGACCTTGGTGTGGTTGTAGTTGTAGCCCACGGTGCTGTTCCAGCGCACACCGTTGTCCAGTTGGTAGCGATAGTTGGCCACCAGGTCGACGCCATTGGTGGTGGTGTCGGTGGCGTTGGTGAAGTAGCGCACCGTGGTGTAGTTGATGTTGCCGACGCCATTGGCCTGCAGATACGCGAGCGCAGCCGGGTTCTTGCTCAGGTCCAGGTTGGAGGACAGGCTGATGCGGTCGCTGATGTCGATACGGTAGACATCGGCGGTCACGGTCAGGTTGTCGGTCGGCTCCAGCACCAGGCCGAGACTGTAGTTGCGGGACTTCTCGGCTTTCAGGTCTTCAGCGCCGAGCAGGCGCGCCACCTGGCTGTTGGCCGGGAAGGTGCCGGCTTCCTGGATGGTGTTGCCGATCAGTTGCGACGAGGTGTAGGCGAAGTTTTGCTGTGCCAGGGACGGCGCACGGAAACCGTTGGATACACTGCCGCGCAAGGCCACTTGCGGGGTGAAGTCGTAGCGCGCCGAGAGCGAGCCGCTGACGTTGGAGCCAAAATCACTGTAGTCCTCGTGACGCACGGCGGCGGAGGCACTGAGTTTTTCGGTGAAGTTGGTTTCCAGGTCCAGGTACTGCGCCCAGTTGTGGCGCGTGCTGGTGCCGGCGTCGGAATCACGGAAGCCGCCCAGGCCCGAGCTGCCGGTCTGGTAGTAGGACGCCGGGTCGCCCGCCTTGATCTGGTAACCCTGGTCCAGGTATTCGCCGCCAAACGCCACCGACACTGGATACGGCAACCAGCCCAGGCTGAATTCCCGCGACAGGTCCAGGCTGAGTTGCTTCTGGTCATTGACCAACGTGCCGTTGTCGAACTTGCGCGGCGTGGCCAGGCCCAGCGAGGTGTTGATGGTTTCGGTACCGATCTGGTACTGGTTCTTGCCGTAGTTGACCGACACATCGTAGTGCCAGTCATAGGCCAACAAGCCGCGCAGGCCGACCGCCAGGGACGTGTCTTCCACGTCACCGCGAATCAACGGCAGGTAACCATTGGGGTTGAGCGCAGGAATGTTGTTGCTCGCGTTACTGGCCCGGTAGAACGCCGCCGTCTCGCCGCGGGTCTTGCTGTAGCCGCCAAACGCATAGAACTCGGCCGCATCACTGAAGGAATATTCCGAGTTGAGAAACAGCTTGCCCTGGTCAGTGGCCGGCTCGCCCTGGCGGAACACCCGCTGGCCGTAGGTCGTCGAACCAACGCTGCCCGGACGCAGGTCCTTGCCGGCGCGGTTGGTGTAATCGTTGTCGGCGCCTTCGGCAGAGATGTTGATAAACCCGTTATCGCCCAGCGCCACACCGGTGTTGCCGCTGAGGTTGCGCTGGATACCGTCGCCCTTCTTGTACTCACCAAACTTGCTGGTGATCGAGCCGCCGTGGTCGTCATGCTTGAGGATCACGTTGATCACCCCGGCAATCGCATCGGAGCCGTAGCGGGCCGATGCGCCGTCACGCAGCACCTCGATATGGTCGACCGCCGACAACGGGATCGCATTCAAATCCGCCGGCGCCGAGCCACGCCCAACCGCACCGCCGAGATTGACGAAGGCACTGGTGTGGCGACGCTTGCCGTTGACCAGCACCAACACCTGGTCCGGTGACAGGCCACGCAGCTGCGCCGGGCGCACCAGTTCGGCACCGTCTACCAGGCTCGGGCGTGGAAAGTTGATGGAAGGAATCAATCGGGCCAACACCGCGCCCAACTCATCAGAGCCGGTGCTGCGCAAGGTGTCGCCGGAAATCACATCGATAGGTGACAACGAGGCACTGGCGGTGCGCTCTTGGGCGCGGGTGCCGGTGACAATGACTGTATCGAGTTTGGGTACATCGGCAGTGGCCGTTTCGGCGGATGCCACTGGACTGAATCCCACAGCGGTCAGCAAATTAGCCGACAAAATCGCCGTGTACAGCAGGTGCTGCTTGTTGCTCCCCATACCGCTCCCCTTGGAATCAAAAGCCAGAACGTCAATGCTCTGAGCTCGTACGATCGATCCGTGTGGCGGACGGTGGCGGTCATTTATTGGTTATTGGCAGAAAGTCGGTAGTCCGTTGGCATATAGCTTAATGATATTTATGTAACAAATTAAATACCTTTAAAGAATAAGCGAATGCATAAGCCCAGGCCGCTCCGCTCATCAGGATTGGCTGCCTCAATCCCTGTAGTTTCAGCGCAGGTTCAGCCTGGGGGCACGCTGAGCCTTCAAAATAGGCGCCTGTCACGACCCACCTGGCCGCCAACCGAATCGACTACCGAGGTCACTCCATGAAATACCGACTGCCCAGCCTGTTGTTCCTGGCACAGGCCACCACCGCCCTGGCGGCGGAAGTGCCGACCCAGGACGAAAAAGGCTTCTGGTATGCCCAGACGAGCGTCTACACCCGGCATTTTGCGCCGGACAAGGACCACAACAACAACCAGGACCTGATCGGCCTGGAGCGCAATGAAGCGTCAGGCCTGGTGTATGGCGGGGCGACGTTTCGCAACTCGTTCAGCCAGCGTTCGTACTACGCCTATGCCGGCAAACGCTACGACATGCCCGATTACCCGGTGTACTTGAAGCTGACAGGGGGTGTGATCCAGGGCTATCGCGGCAAGTACCGCGACAAGATTCCGCTGAATGGACTGGGGGTAGCGCCGGTGATCATCCCCTCGGTGGGCACCCACTACGGGCCGGTCGCCGCCGAGCTGGTGTTGCTCGGGTTCAATGCGGCGATGGTGACCACGGGCGTTCGTTTCTGATCGAGCCGCTGAAGGGCTTCTGTGGCGAGGGAGCTTGCTCCGCTGGGTCGCGAAGCGGCCCCTGAAGTTCATGCGGTCTTTCAGATAGATCCCAGCGACTGTTTCGGGGCTGCTGCGCAGCCCAGCGGGAGCAAGCTCCCTCGCCACACGTTACGGGCGGGGTGCGTAGGCAAATACGTCAGCACGCATCTGGTGTGCATCCATGCCGGCCTCGACCAGCGCATCCAGGGTGCCGTAGATCATCGCCGGTGAACCGCTGGCGTAGACATGCACGGCCTTGAGGTCGCTGATGTCTTCGCACACCGCTTCATGCAACAGCCCGCAGCGCCCTTCCCAGCCACACAGGTCGCTGACCACTTTGTGCAGGAACAGGTTGGGCAGTTGCAGCCACGGGTCCCAGTGCTCGATGTCGTAGAAGTCTTCCGGTCGACGTACACCCCAATACAGATGCACCGGGTGCTTGAAGCCACTGGCGCGACAGTGTTCGATCAGGCTATGCATCTGGGCCATGCCGGTGCCGGCGGCGATCAGCACCAGCGGCCCGTCGGGCAGTTCCGCCAGGTGGGTGTCGCCAAACGGCATTTCGATGCGGGCCATCTGGTTGCGCTGCAACTGCTCCAGCAGGCTGCGGGCGCTGTCTTCCCGGGCCAGCACGTGCAATTCCAGCTCGCGCCCGGCGTGGGGCGCCGAGGCCAGGGAGAATGCCGACTTCTCGCCGTTTTCCCGCTCGATCATCAGGTATTGCCCGGCGTGGTAGCGCACCGCCTTGCCGGCCGGAGCCCGCAGGCGCACGCGCCATACGTCACCGCCCACCTCGACGCATTCACTCAGTTGGCAAGACAGTTTGCGCACCGGCAACTCTCCCGGCGCCAGCACGCCATCCCACAACACAATGCAATCTTCCAGCGGTTCGGCAATGCAGGTATAGAACTCGCCATGGTCACGCACCTCACCGGCTTGCTGCACCCGGCCTTCCACCAGCAGCGCCGCGCACACGTGGCACACGCCATTGCGGCAGGCCTGGGGGCAATCGTAGCCCAGGCGGCGCGCGCCCTCGAGGATCCGCTCGCCAGGCGTCAGTTCAAGTACCGCACCGGAAGGCTGCAGGGTTACACGCATCAATCTATTCCTAATTCTTTCCAGAGCGCATCGACACGGGCAGTGACCGCTTCGTCCTTGACGATCACGCGGCCCCATTCGCGGGTGGTTTCACCCGGCCATTTATGGGTGGCGTCCAGGCCCATTTTCGAGCCGAGGCCCGATACCGGGGAAGCAAAGTCGAGGTAGTCGATCGGCGTGTTGTCGATCATCACCGTGTCGCGCTTGGGGTCCATACGCGTGGTGATGGCCCAGATCACGTCGTTCCAGTCCCGGGCGTTGATGTCGTCGTCGGTGACAATAACGAACTTGGTGTACATGAACTGTCGCAAAAACGACCACACACCCAGCATTACCCGCTTGGCGTGGCCGGGGTACGACTTCTTCATCGTCACGATGGCCATGCGATACGAGCAGCCTTCGGGCGGCAGGTAGAAGTCAGTGATTTCCGGAAACTGCTTTTGCAGGATCGGCACAAACACTTCGTTCAACGCCACGCCGAGGATCGCCGGCTCATCCGGCGGGCGGCCGGTGTAGGTGCTGTGGTAGATCGGCTTGATCCGGTGGGTGATGCGCTCGACGGTGAACACCGGGAAGCTGTCGACTTCGTTGTAGTAGCCGGTGTGGTCGCCGTAGGGGCCTTCATCGGCCATCTCGCCCGGGTGAATCACGCCTTCGAGGATGATTTCGGCGGTGGCCGGCACTTGCAGGTCGTTACCGCGGCATTTCACCAGCTCAGTGCGATTGCCGCGCAACAGGCCCGCGAAAGCGTACTCGGACAGGCTGTCGGGCACCGGCGTGACGGCGCCGAGGATGGTCGCCGGGTCGGCGCCCAGGGCCACGGAAACAGGGAATGGCTGGCCGGGGTGCTTTTCGCACCACTCACGGAAATCCAGCGCGCCGCCACGGTGGCTCAGCCAGCGCATGATGACCTTGTTGCGGCCGATCACTTGCTGACGGTAGATGCCGAGGTTCTGGCGGTCCTTGTTCGGGCCCTTGGTGACGGTCAGGCCCCAGGTGATCAGCGGGCCGACGTCGCCAGGCCAGCAGGTCTGCACGGGGAGCATGCCGAGGTCGACATCCTCGCCTTCGATCACCACTTCCTGGCAAACCGCGTCTTTCACGACCTTGGGGGCCATGGCGATGATCTTGCGGAAGATGGGCAGCTTCGACCAGGCGTCCTTGAGCCCCTTGGGTGGCTCGGGCTCCTTGAGGAAGGCCAGCAGCTTGCCGATCTCGCGCAGTTCGCTGACCGACTCGGCGCCCATGCCAAACGCCACGCGGTCGGGGGTGCCGAACAGGTTGCCGAGCACCGGGATATCAAAGCCCACCGGGTTTTCGAACAGCAGCGCCGGGCCCTTGTTGCGCAAGGTGCGGTCGCAAATCTCAGTCATCTCCAGGACCGGGGAAATCGGCACCTGGATACGTTTCAACTCTCCGCGCTGCTCAAGTTGCTGCACGAAATCCCGAAGATCCTTGAATTTCATTAACCATGCCACCCGTAAAATAGGCGTACATCCTACCTGCTCTTACGGTCGCTGGCAGCTTATTGAGCAGCATTGCCGACGACACAGACTCAAAGAGCCGATGCCTGGGTTTCATCGCGCAAGGCTTTGAACAAGGGTTCAAGAAACGCCTCGACATACCGCGAACCAACCGCCGAGAGGTGATTGTCGTCGGTGTACAGCGACTGACCGTCCAGTTCCACCCGGCACCAGTCATTCGCACTGCATAACTTGGGCGCCGGATCCATTACCTTTACCCCGGGATCAGCCGCCGCCATGCGCTCGAATACGCTGCTGATATAGGCCTGGCGCTGGAGGTGCTCATCCAGGGGCATGCCTTCTTTGTCGGTGGGCCGGCCGAGCATCGCCAGGCGACTCAGGCGGTAAGGCGGACTGAATTCCTGCAGGGGGACTTCCTTGACCAGCCACACCCGATGACCGCTGGCGCGCAATTGCTGCACAAGGGCGCCCAGACTTTCAGCGAAGCGCCGCTCGGCGAAGGCGCGGTCATAGGTTCCGGTCGCCGGGTCCAGCAACGAAGCCTCGGTGTCACCATCGCGCTGCCCATAGACATACAGGCTCCAGCGCGCCACCAGCACCACGTCGCTAAAGGTTTCCTTGCCGAGCAGTTGCGTGACCTGCTGGTTAAAGGTCAAGCAGCCCGGAACGCTTTCCTTGCGATTAAACGGCAGGCAACCGGCATAACCTGCCTGCGTGACGCTGACACCGTACTTGCTGGCGCCGTCTCGCAACGCCGGAACCAGCGCCGTGGCATGGCTATCGCCCCAGACCAGCGCGCGCGTCGGCGCGGACTGAGGTCCGAAATGACAAAATCCATGGTGGCGATTTTTCCCACCATCCACCAGGCAGGCCATGAGGTCCGGGCTCCACTCGCGCGCCTGGGCAAATTGCAGCGCCTCGGGCGACAGGCGCCAAGGCAAGCCCTTCGTCAAGACCAGGCCTTTGCCGAGCAGTCCCACCCCAAGCAGCGCGATACCCGCCGCCACCAGGATTTGCTTGCGCCCTGCCAACAGCCGACGCTCACGGAACGGCGCCTCGACAAACCGCCAGGACGCATAACCCAGCACCAGGCTCAACACAAACAGTGCACCAAGCTCCCACGGACCCAGCCCGTCGACACTGGCGTACTTGCCAAACACGTACACCGGCCAGTGCCACAGGTACCAGGAGTAGGAGATCAGGCCAATCCCCACCAGCAAGCGGCTACCCAGCAGCTTGCTCGTCAGGGTAGTTTGCTGGCCGTTGGCCCAAATCAGGCAGACCACGCCCACCACCGGCAACAGCGCTGCGGCGCCGGGAAAAGGCGTGCTCGGGTCATACGCGAAGACCGCCAGCAGGATCAGGCCGAGGCCGGCAAGGCTGACGGCCTGCGCCAACGCCGGGCTGGCGCGGTACTCGCGTACCGGCATTACCGCCAGCATTGCGCCCGCCAACAGCTCCCAGGCACGCATCTGCAGCAGGAAAAAGGCTCTTTCCGGAGCGTGGGCCACCGCCCATGTACTCATGCCGAATGACACCAGCAACAACACGAACAGCGCCGTGCGCCAATATTTGAGCCGGCTCGACAGCAGTGTCAGCAGGAGTGGGAAGAGGATGTAGAACTGTTCTTCAACCGACAATGACCAGGTATGCAGCAACGGTTTGATATCGGAGGCCACATCAAAGTAACCGTCCTGACGCATGAAAAACAGGTTGGAGATAAACACCACCTGGTTATGTATCGAGCGCCCCAACTCGCTGTAATCCTTTGGCGCCAGCAGGAACCAGCCCACCACCAGCGCGCCGAGCATCATCACGAACAGTGCCGGCAGGATACGCCGCGCTCGCCTGGCCCAGAAGCTGACAAAACTGAAACGGCCGGCCTCACGCTCGCGCCAGATGATCGAGGTGATCAAGTAGCCGGAGATCACGAAAAACACGTCGACGCCGACAAAGCCGCCGGTAAAGCCCGGTACACCAAAATGAAACAGCACAACAGCGAGCACAGCTATGGCACGCAGGCCGTCAATGTCCCTGCGATAAGCGAGAATGGTCATAAAATCTTGTAATTTGCCTGATCGGATGGACAGCGAGTGTAGTCACACACGCGAGTTTGTTTCTAAACAGACACACACTAAAGCCAAACCTCCTTTTCCAGAAACAAAAAAAATGGCGCCCCATGGGGCGCCATCCTTTTTGACCGAAGCGTCGTGTTACTTGCGCTTCATCGACAGGAAGAACTCGTCGTTGGTCTTGGTGGTTTTCAGCTTGTCGATCAGGAACTCGATGGCCGCAACTTCGTCCATCGGGTGCAGCAGCTTGCGCAGGATCCACATGCGCTGCAGTTCGTCATCGGCGGTCAGCAACTCTTCGCGGCGCGTGCCGGAACGGTTGATGTTGATGGCCGGGAACACCCGCTTCTCGGCGATACGACGGTCCAAAGGCAGTTCCATGTTGCCGGTACCTTTAAACTCTTCGTAGATCACTTCATCCATCTTCGAACCGGTTTCAACCAGTGCGGTGGCGATGATGGTCAGCGAGCCGCCTTCTTCGATGTTCCGCGCAGCGCCGAAGAAACGTTTCGGTTTCTCCAGGGCGTGGGCATCGACACCACCGGTGAGCACCTTGCCGGAGCTTGGGATCACGGTGTTGTAGGCACGGGCCAGACGGGTGATGGAGTCGAGCAGGATCACCACGTCTTTCTTGTGTTCGACCAGGCGCTTGGCCTTCTCGATCACCATTTCGGCAACCTGCACGTGGCGGGTTGGCGGCTCATCGAACGTCGAGGCAACCACTTCGCCGCGCACGGTGCGCTGCATTTCGGTTACTTCTTCCGGACGCTCATCGATCAGCAACACGATCAGGTGAACTTCAGGGTTATTACGGGCGATGTTCGCTGCGATGTTCTGCAGCATGATGGTCTTGCCGGCTTTCGGCGGGGCCACGATCAGGCCGCGCTGGCCTTTGCCGATCGGGGCACACAGGTCGATGACACGACCGGTCAAGTCTTCGGTGGAACCGTTGCCGGCTTCCATCTTCATGCGCACGGTCGGGAACAGCGGCGTCAGGTTCTCGAAGAGAATCTTGTTTTTCGCGTTCTCGGGACGATCGTAGTTGATCGTGTCGACCTTGAGCAGAGCGAAATAACGCTCGCCTTCCTTTGGAGGGCGGATCTTGCCAACGATGGTGTCACCGGTGCGCAAGTTGAAGCGACGGATCTGGCTCGGCGAGACGTAGATATCGTCTGGGCCGGCGAGATAGGAAGCGTCTGCAGAGCGGAGGAAGCCGAAGCCGTCCTGGAGAATCTCCAGCACGCCATCACCGGAGATTTCCTCGCCGCTTTTCGCGTGCTTTTTCAGCAGGGAGAAAATCACGTCCTGCTTGCGCGAACGGGCCATATTTTCTATGCCCATCTGTTCGGCCAATTCGAGCAGTTCGGTAATCGGCTTTTGCTTGAGTTCAGTCAGATTCATATAGGAATGACGTAATCATTTATGGAGGGGGGGAAATTAAGCTTTTGGCTTAATGAGGCCGCGCCGCAGAGAAGGCGACAGGATCGCGTACTAATCGAAAAGGAGAGCGTCGGCGACGGCTTGCAGGGGGCAGTGGAGAAACCAGTGCGGGGCCGAATGTACCACCTGAGTTTCAGAGCGTCTAGCCCTGTTTCACGAAAAAGCCCCGCAAATTGCGGGGCTTTTTGAGGACGCTTAGATATTGGCGTCGAGGAAAGCCTGCAGCTGGGACTTCGACAGCGCGCCGACCTTGGTGGCCTCGACGTTGCCGTTCTTGAACAGCATCAGGGTCGGGATACCACGCACGCCGTGCTTGGCCGGAGTTTCCTGGTTGTCGTCGATGTTCAGCTTGGCAATGGTCAACTTGCCTTCGTAAGTGGTGGCAATGTCGTCCAGGACCGGAGCGATCATTTTGCAAGGACCGCACCACTCAGCCCAGTAGTCAACCAGCACCGGGCCCTGGGCCTTCAGTACTTCGGCCTCGAAGGTCGCGTCGGTGACGTGCTTGATAAGATCGTTGCTCATGGATGTCTCCGGGTTGTAAGCAAAAAAAACGTTGCCCATCATAGCCGCCCTTCCCGCGTTCAGGAAGCTGCAGCTGATTGACTCTTCCTATGATGGCGCATGAGTTTGGGTATAGCCCAACTCATGGGGTTACGGGAGTGATGAAGGCAATCCCTGTACGCAACGCCGCGTTACGCACATGTTCCTGCATGCTTTTCTGCGCCGCCCCGCTGGCGCGTCGGGCCAGGGCACGGAGGACCTTGCGGTGCTCCTGCCAGGTCTCCATGGCCCGCTCCGGCCGGATGAACGGTAGTTTCTGGCTCTCCAGGAACACCTCGGCACTGGCGCTGAGGATGCTCACCATCGCCTGATTGCCGCTGGCCAGCAGGATGCGCCGGTGGAATTCGAAGTCCAGCCGGGCGGCTGCCTCGAAATCACCGGCCTTCAGCTCCTTGCGCATCGCCTCGACGTTATCTTCCAGGATGTCCAACTCCCCGGTGGTCAGCGTCACCGCCGCCAGCCCCGCCGCAAAACCTTCCAGGGCGTAGCGCAGTTGAAAGATATCCAGCGGCGTCGCCTGTGCCGTAAACGGCCAGGCCAACCCCGGCAGCTCTTCGGCCGCTTGCACGAACACGCCCTTGCCCGGCTGCACACTTACCACGCCCAAGGCACTGAGGGACGACAAGGCTTCACGCAAAGAGGCCCGGCTCACGCCCAATTGCAGCGCCAGGTCGCGCTGGGAGGGCAACGCATCACCCGGCCCGAAGCCCTCGTCAGCGATCAATTTGCGGATGGCCTGTAGCGCCACTTCCGGTACGGCTTGGGCGATGGAATTCATAAGAAACTCAGGTTTCCAGTCAACTGAGCGGCTAGTTGTAAAGCTATTCGCAGCGCCCGGCAAGCCACGCCCCAAAGGGGCTCGCGCGGTTTTGACGGCGCTCGAAAAGGGTGCAGAAAACCCAGTAACTGTTCAGACCAGTAAGACCGCCAAGACTCAACAGCCACCGGCTCTGGCGCGAAATACGGCGGTGCTGGCATGGGCTGTGCACTGGCAAAAACCGGAAAATCCTTTCGTCCTTTTCGGAGAGTCGCCATGACCAAGCGTTGCAGCGCCCTGCTCACTGCCCTGTTTGCCAGCCTGATGCTGAGCCAGGCGCCCGCCCAGGCCAACGGTCTGGACGATATCGTCGCCCGTGGCACCCTCAAGGTGGCCGTGCCCCAGGATTTCCCGCCGTTCGGCTCGGTCGGCCCGGACATGAAGCCCCGCGGCCTGGACATCGACACCGCAAAGCTTTTGGCCGACCAGCTCAAGGTCAAGCTTGAACTGACCCCGGTCAACAGCACCAACCGCATCCCGTTCCTCACCACCGGCAAGGTCGACCTGGTGATTTCCAGCCTGGGCAAGAACGCCGAGCGCGAGAAGGTCATCGACTTCTCCAAGGCCTACGCGCCCTTCTACCTCGCCGTATTCGGCCCTCCCGATGCGCCGATCAGCACCGTTGACGACCTCAAGGGCAAAACCATCAGCGTGACCCGTGGCGCCATCGAAGACATCGAGCTGACCGCCGTGGCGCCTAAAGAGGCGACGATCAAGCGCTTTGAAGACAACAACTCGACCATCGCCGCCTACCTCGCCGGCCAGGTGGACCTGATCGCCAGCGGCAACGTGGTGATGGTGGCCATCAGCGAACGCAACCCCAAGCGCGTGCCGGCACTGAAAGTGAAGCTCAAGGACTCGCCGGTGTACGTGGGCGTGAACAAGAACGAGCCGGCGCTGCTGGACAAGGTGAACCAGATCCTGGTCGCGGCCAAGGCCGACGGCAGCCTGGAAAAGAATGCATTGCAGTGGCTCAAAGAGCCGCTGCCGGCTGATCTCTGAGCGCGGTAACGAGGGTTAGCCTATGGCCTATCAATTCGACTTTGTGCCGGTCCTGGCCAATACCGATCTGCTGCTGCGCGGCGCGCTGTTCACACTTGAACTGACCGCCATCGGTGCAGTACTGGGCGTGGCGCTGGGAATCGTCGGCGCCGTGGTGCGGGCGTGGAAGATCCAGCCGTTCAGTTGGATCTTCGGCGTGTACGTCGAGTTGATCCGCAACACGCCGTTCCTGGTGCAGTTGTTTTTCATCTTCTTCGGCCTGCCGTCCCTCGGCCTGAAAATCACCGAATGGCAGGCGGCAGTGCTGGCGATGGTGATCAACCTGGGGGCGTACTCCACCGAGATCATCCGCGCCGGGATCCAGGCGATCCCCCGCGGGCAACTGGAAGCGGCGGCCGCGCTGGCGATGACACGTTTCGAGGCGTTCCGCCATGTGGTGTTGCTGCCCGCGCTGGGCAAGGTCTGGCCAGCCCTGAGCAGCCAGATCATCATCGTGATGCTCGGCTCGGCGGTCTGCTCGCAGATCGCCACCGAGGAACTGAGCTTTGCCGCCAACTTTATCCAGTCGCGCAACTTCCGCGCCTTTGAAACCTATGCGCTGACGACCCTGGTCTATCTGTGCATGGCGCTGATGATCCGCCAATTGCTGAACTGGATCGGCCGGCGCTATGTCATGAGGAACGCCCGATGAGTGATTTTTCGTTCTGGGACATCGTGCGCAACCTGCTCACCGGTTTGCAGTGGACCTTGCTGCTGTCGCTGGTGGCGTTCATCGGCGGCGGCGTGATCGGTTTGCTGGTGATGACTATGCGCATCAGCACCAAGGCGTTCCCGCGCAATGTCGCCCGCACCTATATCGAACTGTTCCAGGGCACGCCGCTGTTGATGCAACTGTTCCTGGTGTTCTTCGGCATCGCCTTGCTCGGCGTGGACATTTCGCCCTGGCTGGCGGCGGCGATTGCCTTGACCCTGTTCACCAGCGCCTACCTGGCCGAAATCTGGCGTGGCTGCGTCGACTCCATCGCCCACGGCCAATGGGAGGCGTCCGCGAGCCTGGCCCTGAACCCGCTGGAGCAATTGCGCTACGTGATCCTGCCCCAGGCCCTGCGCATTGCCGTGGCGCCAACCGTGGGTTTCTCGGTGCAAGTGGTCAAGGGCACCGCCGTGACCTCGATCATCGGCTTCACCGAGCTGACCAAGACCGGCGGCATGCTCGCCAACGCTACCTTCGAACCCTTCATGGTCTATGGCCTGGTGGCGCTGGGTTACTTCCTGCTCTGCTACCCCTTGTCCCTCAGTGCGCGCTACCTGGAAAGGAGACTGCATGCCTCTGCTTAGAATTTCCGCCCTGCATAAATATTACGGCGATCACCACGTACTCAAGGGCATTGACCTGAGTGTCGAAGAAGGCCAGGTGGTGGCGATCATCGGTCGCAGCGGCTCGGGCAAATCCACCCTGCTGCGCACCCTCAATGGCCTGGAGTCGATCAACGACGGCGTGATTGAAGTCGACGGCGAATACCTCGACGCCGCCCGCGCCGACCTGCGCACCCTGCGGCAGAAAGTCGGCATGGTGTTCCAGCAGTTCAACCTGTTCCCACACCTGACGGTGGGCGAAAACGTCATGCTTGCGCCGCAAGTGGTGCAGAAAGTGCCGAAAGCCAAGGCCGCACAATTGGCGCGACAAATGCTCGAGCGCGTTGGGCTGGGGGAGAAGTTCGACGCGTTCCCCGATCGTTTGTCCGGCGGCCAGCAGCAGCGGGTAGCAATCGCCCGGGCACTGGCGATGTCGCCCAAAGTGCTGCTGTGCGATGAAATCACCTCGGCCCTGGACCCGGAGCTGGTCAACGAAGTGCTCAGCGTAGTGCGCCAACTGGCCAAGGATGGCATGACACTGATCATGGTCACCCATGAGATGCGTTTTGCCCGGGAAGTGGGTGACAAGCTGGTGTTCATGCACCAGGGCAAGGTGCATGAAGTGGGCGACCCGAAAATCCTGTTTGCCAATCCGCAGACCGCCGAGCTGGCCAACTTCATTGGTTCGGTGGAGCGCACGGACTGAGGCATCAGGCCCCGGGCGCCCACTCAAAATCGCCCTGCCCCTCAAATGTCGTTTCATCCCTGACGGCCAGTAAAGCCGCAGGCAGGAAGGTCTCGACGTTGACCAGGGCGGTGAAGCGGCGCCCATGCACCGGCATACCCGCTACGTGTGCAACAAGCCTATGGCCCGGCAGCAATCGTCCGGTCGCCGGCTCTTCAGACAGGTGCGGCATTACCAGCTCAACGGATTTTCCATCGACTTGAGCGGACTGCAGGCTCAGGGTGAAATGCCCCTGGCGCCCAAACCGAAAGCCCTCCAGGCCTGCGGGTACGCCCGTAAAGCGCAGCGCCATGGATACAGGCGCCTCACAGGCCATGTTCAGGCGAAGCGTGCGCTTGCCCAGCGCGATCTGTGGGTCGCCCCGCTCGGCCTGGCGAACCAGACCGTAATCAACCCGGGGCTGGCTCAAGGACACCTGGCAGTTATCTGCCCGCGCCTCATTGGCCAACACCACGACAAACAGCAGCAGGTAAAGGATAAGCCCATGACGCAGGCGTCCACCGTCAAAAGGCCCCACCGGCTCAGAGGGTACGGCAGAGCGCCGAACCTGTTTCATAGAATTTGTCGTCATTGGATTCTGGCTCAAGGTTCAGTTGCAACAAGCAGGTGCTTGAATCTGGCAAGGAGATGTTCAGCGCTCGCGACTCATCCAGGCTGTTAAGGAAGACCATGCCCTCGCCCACGACGCTGGTCAGGAAAGCATTGTTGCTGTCGAAAACCGAGGCTCCCTGGGGCAAGGGTTGGCCCCGCGCGTCACGGACCTCAAGCAATACACGGCGCACTTTCACTACTTCGAAATCGATCGTGTTGAAAGAACCGCGTCCGGCCGCAAGGACCTTGGTGCCGTTTTTCAGATCGATGCGCTTGGGCAGGGATTGGGTTTGCACCTCGACATTGCTGCTGCGGTAGGCAGGCAGGCTGGCGATCACCGCCTGCCCGCGGTAGTCAGTCCAGACCGGCCCCTGCGGCGTCGAAACCTTGGCTGCCCCGACATTACCCACCGAGACAATTCCAAAGGTGTCCTGGACGGCATAGGGCGAGAACGTCATGCCTCTGTCGTGGACCACCACGCCGCCCTGCAATTGGCCGGTATACCCGGTGCTCAATGAATCATGTCGCACACCCAACCCTATCTGGGTGTAACGCGGCATGGCATTCACGCGGGCGTGAACAGCCTGTGTACGGCTCGCCTGCTCACGCGCAACCCCCACTTCATAGTTCACATAGTCGTTGACCCGATCGCTGAAGGCGGCCCCAAGATCGAACCTGTCGCCCCGCCGACTGGCATACGAGGTGACGCGGCGATCCCCACCGAACGGCACGGTGACCTGCAACCGAAGCGAAAGCCCCTTATCCGACACATCGCTGCGCTCGTCTCGAACGGTGTTCCTGACCTTGCGCGGTCGAGAGCCGCCCACCCAGGAATCCGCAATCAAAGCCACCTGGGTGCCATTGAACTGCTGGTTCCATGAGGCAAAGACGTGTTCGGCGGAGCGATCATCAAATTGCGAGCTGCGGGAATAACTGACGGAAAAGCCTCCCAGGGACGGGTCGACCCAACTCAAACCTACCGTGTATTGGTCCTTGAAGCGGGCATCCCGCTGGTCACGCCGCGTCGACTGCCCCACTTCCAGTACTTCGCGATAATCCCGCGTCTGGGTAGTGGCACTCGACGTCATTTCAATGCCGGCGAACAGCGGACTTCCCACGGTGACTGAGCTGCGAGCCCCGGTAACTTCGTCCCGGCCATCGCGAGACAGGTTCTGGCGCACGCCAACCGAAAGGTGCTGGAAAAAAACACTGCTCCACACGCCACCCGCCGCCTGGTATTCGTCGGTACTCAACAGGCCGAATCCCAGTGACGAGTTGCGCCCCAATCCCCAGGTCCCACTGCCCATCGCCACGACCGGAGGCTCCCCGGCACCCGGATTTGCCCCGCGCACCTTGCCCAGGGAGAAGTAATAACCGGGCTCTATCGGTACCGCCCCCGCAAAGGACGCGGCAGGGACGGTGAACCCATGCCTGCCACCGCGAGTGCCAATGACACTGACCTCAAGATCGCTGGTGCCATTGAGTATGGGTAATCCGGTCAACGTGAACGGGCCTTCCGGTACCAGTGTGGTATGGATCAACACCCCGGCCTGGCGCACCTCGACCCGGGATGGGCTCTGGGCCAAACCTTCGACCACCACGCTGCTGCCACCCGGACTGCGCGATTGGCCATCCGGCGAGAGCTGGAAACCCGACAGCTGTAACCCACCGAACACCGGGTTGTTGCTGGAAATCTGCCCGACCTGGAAGGTCGACTTCAGGGGCGCGAAATCGCGTTGGGCGTAGGCATTCACATGCTCGCTGCTGCGCTTGCCGTTATCGGAGACAAAGAATTGGCGGCTTCGGACGATCCAGTTGCCGATATTGAATCCCGCCTCGGTGTAGGCCGAAACCGAGCGGGAAGAGCCGCTGTTGAAGCGCTCTTCGAATCCCTGCACATCGTAATTGAACAAGGCTGCCGTGCCGCCCTGGTAGAAACTGCCGACATCCCATTCGGCCTCGCGCATTGACTGAGTAGGCACCACCAGCGATACCTCATCGCTGCCGGGGCGCAACTTGACGATGGTCGCGGGGTAAGCACCGAGAAAGTCATGACACGCCTGGTCGGGCGCAATGCCCGGCCGAATAATCGAGGCTGGCAACCGCAACCCGGCCTTGTCCAGCAGGACCGGGGTAAAACACAACTGCCCCTGGTAATCGAAGCGTGCCTCCACCAGGCCCAATGAGGTGCCGTTGACCTGCAGCCCCACCACGTGCACGCCCTCGCGGAATCGCGCAGCACTGCGAAAATAATGGGCAACCTTCGGGTCGATCCCGTTCGCCGACAAGACCGCCAGATCAAAACCCGATCCGAGCTCCAGCGCGTAGGCGGGAAGGCTCCACAGCGTTGCCAGGCCGATACAAGTCCGGGAAACCGAGGTTCGAATGGGTCGTACAGAGAGGCTCCAATCGTTTGCATGGGTAGCATTTCTCATAGACCGCTCAACCCGCCTCGACAACAACGGAGGCTTCGTAGGCGGTTGCCGAATACCCGTAGACCGTCGCCGGTTGAATCTCGACACCGCTGACCTGGGCCACCGCCTCTTCGATGCGGGTTGATAACACTTCGCCAGGCAGGATATAGGTGCGCGGCAATATCGCCGGGTGCCTCGACGGCAGCAGGTGCACCTCCAGCCCCATCCGGACCACGTAGGCACTGTCGTTATGAACCGTCAGCCGATTTCCCCGCAGCTTCCACTTCAGCAACTTCCATGGCTCCTGATGCCGCGGCAAGCCCTGGGGATGCAGGATCAGCGGTAAGTCCTGTCGAATGGTCACTCCAATGGTCGAGCGCCCTTCGGCGCGCGCCTGCGGAATACCTTCAAAGGTGACGCGCTTCAATCGCTGAGTCTTGAGCGGCTGCTTCAAGGTACTGATAAACCGCACAAGTTGTGTTTCGCCCGGTTCGACACGGGCGATAGGAGGCGTAACGATCAAGAGTGTCTCCGGATCTTCCGGGACGTTTTGAATGACTGTGTGAAGTAAAGCAGGGCCAGCGTCCGTATTTTTTACGTTGATCGTCGCTTCACCGTTCTCTTCATAAAGAATAACAACGGATGTTTCCGGCTCCATCCCATCCGCTCTTACACTGCCAGAAACCAAAAAATAAAGATTCGCACACCAGAACAGAGCATTAACTGCATTTAAAAGACGACTCATCGAACTCTACCCGCAACCAGATAACGCACCGTTGACAATCACGAAGTACCTATACGCATATAAAGAGCCAGCACGAAGCCACGGTGCGCGACCGCCTGCTAAATGCTGGCCATGTTTATAGAGTTAGATTCGAGTTACTACCAAAGTAGCAGCTCCATTCAATTGAATATCCCTGCTGAGATCCAGTGCATCGCCGCGATTGATCACAGCCTTGACTACGAGAGTGCCGGTAACGGAAGAGACCGCGGCTGGAGTTGTGTTGTTATTACGGCTCCAGGAGTGCTGGTAAGGAGATTTTTCGACCTTGCCGTCACTGGTGCTCCAGGCACCGCCGGAGCTTGTCCTTCTAAGCGGGTACAGCGTAGCGCCGACAGTGGTCAAGGTGGCGAGCCTGATCGAATAGCCACCGGTATTCCTGGTTCCGACCGCGCCAAGACCAAAGTTGTGGTTGTCGGTGAAGCCGGTTCCCAGGATCCCCCTTACGACACTGTTTGTTTGTGAGTCAGTAACGGACAGTGCCATCTGGGCAGCCGCCGCACCACAGTTGACGCTTAACGGCAGCGACTTTTCCGGCAGAGGATAGAAAGAGGTCAGCGGAATGCTCGACGCATTGATCGTACCGTAATCAACGGTGCCGCCTGTGGCGCCGAGGTTTACCGTGCATGCAGCTGGTTTAATGGTTCCGGTGACTCTCAGGTTCCCGGCACCACTTGTGTTTGCTTGAGTACCCATGCTTACCGCCAGGCCAACGACCACTATTGCCAAACCAAATGTTCTGTTCATGTTCATCCTGTCACTGAAGTTCTCAGGTGCATGTGGTTCGCCGGGCTATTCCATGCCCAACTGCTATCAACCTTGATAGGCAAACTACAAATAGTTAACACCACGGCCTAATTGCCGAGTGACAGTCTCTCTCGTAAACACCCGAAGAAAGAATGAGACGACGCCTGAACTAGTGTCAGAGCGGTAAAAAAACAATGTCCCCTTAGATCATCCTTGCAGTAGTCCTGACTTAATTATCGACTGGAACAATTAACCCAGCCATGTAGGCATATTCAGGAAGCCTATTAAAGCTGGACATTTCCGTTACTCCACTTGCCCTACGGAACAATCGCCAGGCGCATCAAGAATCGCCCTACATATCCTGCAGATTTTCCTCCAAGACACCGATGAGCGAATTCCGGAAGCACTACGCGTTGGCGTCAGCGGTTGATCGTGGCACGATGGCGAGGTTATCGACCGAGACCCCTTAACCATGCCGCAATCCCAAGCCAAGAATCTGTCCCTGATCGCCGCCATCGACCTGGGCTCCAACAGCTTTCACATGGTCGTGGCCAAGGCCCAGAACGGCGAAATCCGCATCCTTGAGCGGCTCGGCGAGAAAGTGCAGCTGGCTGCCGGGATCGACGACGAGCGTCAGCTCAATGAAGAATCCATGCAGCGCGGGCTCGATTGCCTGAAGCGCTTTGCCCAACTGATCAACGGCATGCCCCCGGGCGCCGTGCGGATCGTCGGCACCAACGCCCTGCGCGAAGCCCGCAACCGGGGCGAGTTCATCCGCCGCGCCGAGGAGATCCTCGGGCACCCGGTAGAGGTCATCTCCGGCCGCGAGGAAGCACGCCTGATCTACCTCGGCGTGTCCCACACCCTGGCCGACACTCCGGGCAAGCGCCTGGTGGCCGACATCGGCGGTGGCAGTACCGAATTCATTATTGGCCAGCGCTTCGAGCCGCTGCTGCGCGAAAGCCTGCAAATGGGCTGCGTCAGCTACACCCAGCGCTATTTCAAGGACGGCAAGATCACCCCGGCCCGCTACGCCCAGGCTTATACGGCGGCGCGGCTGGAGATCATGAGCATCGAGCACGCCCTGCACCGCCTGACCTGGGATGAGGCCATCGGTTCGTCCGGCACCATCCGCGCCATCGGCCTGGCCCTCAAGGCCGGCGGCCATGGCGCTGGCGAGGTCAACGCCGAAGGCCTGGCCTGGCTCAAGCGCAAGCTGTTCAAGCTGGGGGATGCCGAGAAGATCGACTTCGAAGGCATCAAGCCTGATCGCCGCACCATTTTCCCGGCGGGCCTGGCGATTCTCGAAGCGATTTTCGACGCCCTCGAACTGCAACGCATGGACCACTGCGATGGCGCCCTGCGTGAAGGGGTGCTCTACGACCTGCTGGGCCGTCATCATCATGAAGACGTCCGTGAGCGCACCCTCAGCTCGTTGATGGAGCGTTACCACGTCGACCTGGAACAGGCGGCGCGGGTTGAACGCAAGGCGCTGCATGCTTTCGACCAGGTCGCAGCGGATTGGGACCTGGAAGACGGCGTGTGGCGTGAACTGCTGGGCTGGGCGGCCAAGGTCCATGAAGTGGGGCTGGACATCGCCCACTACCATTACCACAAGCACGGCGCCTACCTGATTGAGCACTCGGACCTGGCGGGTTTCTCCCGTGAAGACCAGCAGATGCTCGCGCTGCTGGTACGCGGCCACCGCCGCAACATCCCCCGGGACAAGTTTGCCGAGTTCGGTGCCGAGGGCATCAAGCTGATTCGCCTGTGCGCGCTGCTGCGGTTTGCGATCCTGTTCCACCACATCCGTGGTACCCAGGAAATGCCGCAAGTGGTCCTGCGGGCCAATGCCGACAGCCTGGACGTGGTATTCCCGAAGAACTGGCTGGATGAAAACCAGCTGACCCAGGCGGATTTCGCCCAGGAAGCCGAGTGGCTGACGCGGGTTGGGTTCACGCTGAACGTGCGCTGATATGAGTGAGTGACGCGGAGCGTCACAGGATGTATTCCCACGCAGAGCGTGGGAACAATCCAACGCCACAAAACAAATGTGGGAGCGGGCTTGCTCGCGAAAGCGGTGGATCAGTCGCTGAATCTGTTGACTGAAACTCCGCCTTCGCGAGCAAGCCCGCTCCCACATTTTTGACCGCGTCGGTTTTTAGTTCACCGTCAGAATCGGGCTGCCCAGCTTCTCCAGCAACGTCGCCTGGGCGCTGCGCGGGTTCTGGTTGCCGGTCGGGGTGTTGCGCACGTAGCGCCCGTCCGACTGCAGGCTCCAGCTGTGGGTGTTATCGGTGAGATAACTTTCCAGCTCCTTCTTGACCCGCATGATCAGTTTCTTGCCTTCCACCGGGAAGCAGGTCTCCACGCGTTTGTCGAGGTTGCGCTCCATCCAGTCGGCACTGGAGAGGAACATCTGCTCCTCGCCGCCATTGAGGAAGTAGAACACCCGCGTGTGCTCCAGGAAGCGCCCGATGATCGAACGCACGTGGATGTTATGGGAGACCCCGGCGATGCCCGGCCGCAGGCAGCACATGCCACGCACCACCAAATCGATACGCACACCCGACTGGCTGGCCTTGTACAGCGCGCGGATGATCTTCGGATCGGTCAGCGAGTTGAACTTGGCGATGATGTGCGCCGGCTTGCCTTCGAGGGCGAACTGGGTCTCGCGGGCAATCATGTCGAGCATGCCCTTCTTCAGGGTGAACGGCGCGTGCAGCAGTTTCTTCATGCGCAAGGTCTTGCCCATGCCGATCAACTGGCTGAACAGCTTGCCGACGTCTTCACACAAGGCGTCGTCGGAGGTCAGGAGGCTGTAGTCGGTGTAGAGCTTGGCGTTGCCGGCGTGGTAGTTGCCGGTGCCCAAGTGGGCGTAGCGCACGATCTCACCGGCTTCGCGGCGCAGGATCAGCATCATCTTGGCGTGGGTCTTGAAGCCGACCACGCCGTAGATCACCACCGCACCGGCCGCCTGCAGGCGGCTGGCCAGTTGCAGGTTGGACTCTTCGTCGAACCGCGCCCGCAGTTCAATCACCGCCGTCACTTCCTTGCCGTTACGCGCGGCGTCTACCAGCGCATCGACGATTTCGGAGTTGGCGCCGGAGCGGTACAGGGTTTGGCGCACAGCCAGCACGTGCGGGTCCTTGGCGGCCTGGCGCAGCAGGTCGACCACCGGGGTGAAGGACTCGAATGGGTGCAGCAGCAGAATGTCCTGCTTGCTCACCACACTGAAGATGTTCTCGCTGTTTTGCAGCAGTTTCGGGATCTGCGGGGTGAACGGCGTGTATTGCAGCTCCGGGTGGCTGTCCAGGCCAGTAATGCTGAACAGGCGCGTCAGGTTCACCGGGCCATTGACCTGGTACAGCTCGGTCTCGCTCAGGTTGAACTGCTTGAGCAGGTAGTCCGACAGGTGTTTCGGGCAGGTGTCCGCCACTTCCAGGCGCACCGCATCACCGTAGCGACGGGAGAACAGCTCGCCGCGCAGGGCGCGGGCCAAGTCTTCGACGTCTTCGGAGTCCAGCGCCAGGTCGGCGTTACGGGTCAGGCGGAACTGGTAGCAGCCCTTGACCTTCATGCCCTGGAACAGGTCATCGGCGTGGGCGTGGATCATCGACGAAAGGAATACATAGTTATCGCCTGCGCCCCCCACCTCTTCCGGTACCTTGATGATCCGTGGCAACAGGCGCGGTGCCGGAATGATCGCAAGGCCGGAATCGCGACCGAAGGCGTCGATACCTTCCAGCTCGACGATGAAGTTCAGGCTCTTGTTCACCAGCAACGGGAACGGGTGCGTCGGGTCGAGGCCGATGGGGGTGATGATCGGCGAGATTTCGTCGCGGAAGTAGCGGCGCACCCAGGTCTTGATCTTGGTGGTCCAGTGACGGCGCCGGATGAAGCGCACGTGATGCTTTTCCAGTTCCGGCAGCAGGATGTCATTGAGGATCGCGTATTGGCGGTCCACGTGGCCGTGTACCAGCTCGCTGATGCGGGCCAGGGCCTGATGCGGTTGCAGGCCGTCGGCACCGGCTTGTTCACGGGCGAACGTGATCTGCTTCTTCAGGCCGGCGACACGGATCTCGAAGAACTCGTCCAGGTTGCTGGAGAAGATCAGCAGGAATTTCAGCCGCTCCAGCAACGGATAGGACTCATCCAGCGCCTGTTCCAGCACGCGGATGTTGAATTGCAGTTGTGACAGCTCGCGATGGATGTACAGGCTGCTGTCATCCAGGTTGGTAACCGCAACCACCGGTACCGGCGCGGCAGCGGGCGCTTCGGCCACCACGGCAGGCGGGGCCGGCTCCAGCTCCGGCGGGGTCTCGGTAGCTTGTTCGACCACCGGGTGAGCGTCTTTTACGGCAACTTCTGTGAGTCCTTCGGTATTCATCGAGTGTTCCTGTGAGGGCTAGTGTTGCTCTCTAAGCAATTGGGCAGCGCGGGCGGCGAAGTAAGTCAGGATGCCATCGGCACCCGCGCGTTTAAAGGCAGTCAGGGATTCAAGGATCACCCCTTCACTCAACCAACCATTCTGGATCGCGGCCATGTGCATGGCGTATTCACCGCTGACCTGATAGACAAAGGTCGGCACCTTGAATTCCTCTTTGACCCGATAAAGGATGTCGAGGTACGGCATCCCGGGCTTGACCATCACCATGTCGGCGCCTTCGGCCAGGTCCGCGGCCACTTCGTGCAGGGCTTCGTGGCTGTTGGCCGGGTCCATCTGGTACGAGGCCTTGTTGGCCTTGCCCAGGTTCAGCGCCGAACCCACCGCATCGCGGAACGGGCCGTAATAGGCGCTGGCGTACTTGGCCGAGTAGGCCATGATGCGCACGTTGACGTGGCCGGCCAGCTCCAGGGCTTCGCGAATCGCCTGGATGCGACCGTCCATCATGTCCGAGGGGGCCACCACCTGGGCGCCCGCTGCGGCGTGGGACAAGGCCTGTTTTACCAGCGCATCAACGGTGATGTCGTTCTGAACATAGCCTTCTTCGTCGAGAATGCCATCCTGCCCGTGGGTGGTGAACGGGTCCAGCGCCACATCGGTAATCACCCCCAGCTCCGGAAAGCGTTCACGCAAGGCGCGGGTGGCGCGCTGGGCGATGCCGTCGGGGTTCCAGGCTTCGGCGGCGTCCAGGGACTTGAGCCCGGACGGCGTGACCGGGAACAGCGCCAGCGCCGGAATCCCCAGTTCAACCCAGCTCGCGGCCTCTTCGAGCAGCAAATCAATGGTCAAGCGCTCCACGCCCGGCATCGACGCCACCGCTTCCCGACGATTTTCACCGTCCAGCACAAACACCGGCAGGATCAGATCATTCACCGTCAGCACGTTTTCACGCACCAGGCGCCGGGAAAAATCATCACGACGGTTGCGACGCAGACGAGTGGCGGGAAACAGGCGGTTGGCGGGGGTAAAGCTCACGGCAGACTCCTGAGCCCGGCTTGACGGGCGAGCGTGACAGTTATAAGCGGCCATTATGACGAAGGAATTACAGTTGTGGTTAGCTCATGCGCCGTAAGGCAACCGGCGTGCGACCTGTAGTCGCATTCGTCGTTTATGTAGGAATTGTTCACTTCGTGACACATCTCGATACTTTCATGAATGTTCACGAAGGCGTAGGCTGCGCGTTCATTTCGCCAGCACCCAGACCATGCTTCAACAATTTCTGCATGACTTCGGCTACTTTGCGCTGTTCCTAGGCACCTTCTTCGAAGGCGAAACCATCCTGGTTCTCGCAGGCTTCCTGGCGTTCCGTGGATACATGGATATCAACCTGGTGGTGGTCGTTGCCTTTTTCGGCAGCTACGCCGGCGACCAGTTGTGGTACTTCCTGGGACGCAAGCACGGCCGCAAACTGTTGGCGCGCAAGCCGCGCTGGCAACTGCTGGGCGACAAGGCCCTGGAGCATATTCGCAAGCACCCGGACATCTGGGTGCTGAGCTTCCGGTTTGTCTACGGTTTGCGCACGGTGATGCCGGTGGCCATTGGTTTGTCGGGCTACCCGCCGGGTCGCTACCTGTTGCTCAACGGGATTGGCGCCGCCGTGTGGGCCGCTGCGCTGGGCGCTGCGGCTTACCATTTCGGCGCGGTACTGGAAGGCATGCTGGGCAGCGTCAAGAAATACGAGCTGTGGGTGCTGGGCGCACTGCTGGTGCTGGGCCTGGGCTTGTGGATTCGCCGGCGCGTCAAGAACGCCCGCCTGACCCGCGAAGCCTGTGCCGCCGAGAAGGTTCGCCTGGCGGCCGGCGAACCTGAAAAAGCCGAAAAGCCTACGACGCCAGTCGAGTAAGCCGGTCTCTGCAACAGTAGAGGCCGATGCCGCTGAGCAAGCTGTAACTGACCAGGCCCAGCCAGCCCAACGCGCTGGCCGGCCACAGCCCCACCAGCGGCGCCAGCCACACCAAAGGCACATTCAGTGCCAGGCGCAGCAGTTCAGCCTTCAACGCCCACGGGCGGTTCTCCAGCGCCACCCCCAGGGTAAACAACCCCAATGCCATCGCGCTCCAGCCCAACACCAGGGCAGCGGTCGGCAAGCCCTCGCCGAAATTCATCAGGTAGCTGCCAAAACCCACGTACGCGGCAAACTGCAGCGCGATGTAAATCTGTTGGCGCCCATCCAGCGGCACCTCGAACTTGCGGAACTGGCTCAAGTCCGGCTTGGCCATCGGGTACTTTGCCGCCACATCCGCCGGGCGCCAACCGGTGCGCATGAACCAGATCCGCAGCTTGTCCCACCCACTTTCGGTGCGCCGTGCATCACTCCACAGCTGCGCATAAAACTGCAGGTTGGCCCACAGCGGGTTCCAACTGGCCAAGGGCGTGGTCACGCCAAAGATTACCGGCTCGTTATCGTCTTCTTCCTGGAAGGAGCCAAACAGGCGGTCCCAAATAATGAACACCCCGCCGTAGTTGCGATCCATGTAGAGAGCGTTCTGTGCATGGTGGGCCCGATGATTGGATGGCGTGACGAAGAACCACTCGTACCAGCCGAGCTTCGGCACATGCCGCGTATGCACCCAGAATTGATACAACAGGTTGAGGGACGCCACGCTGATAAACACCACCAGCGGCACGCCCAACACGGCCAGCGGCAAGTAGAAGATCCAGCTCAGCAGGAAGCCGGTGCTGGTCTGGCGCAAGGCGGTGCTGAGGTTGTAGTCCTCGCTCTGGTGGTGCACGGAATGCGCGGCCCAGAGGATGTTGCGCTCATGGCCCATGCGATGCAGCCAGTAGTAGCAGAAGTCATAGAACACAAAAGCGAACACCCAGGTCCAGACGCTTTGGGCCGACAGCTCAATGATCGCCAGGTGCTTGAGGGCGAAGGCATAGGTGAGGATGCCCACCCCTTTGGTCAGCAGCCCCGTGGTGGTGGACAGCACGCCGGTGCTGAGGCTGTTGATGGCGTCGGCCACCCGGTAGTTGCGTTGGCCGCGCCGGTAGTCGGCCAGCAGCTCGACCACGATCAAGGCAATGAAAAACGGTACCGCGTAAGGGACGAAGTCCATGGGCAAGTCCGGTCAATTATTGTTACATCTAGAGTAGGTGTAGCGGCTGGATATCCCATTGGCAATGAGTGACAAATGAGTAGACATTTAACGCCATGAATCAGGAGAAATGCCCATGAGCAAAAAGATTGCAGTGATCCTTTCCGGCTGTGGCGTGTACGACGGGGCTGAGGTTCATGAAAGCGTGATCACCCTGCTGCGCCTGGACCAGCGCGGCGCCGAGGTGCAGTGTTTTGCGCCGAACATTGCCCAGTTGCATGTGATCAACCACCTGACGGGCGAGGAGATGCCCGAGTCGCGCAATGTGCTGGTGGAGTCGGCGCGCATTGCCCGTGGCGAGGTGAAGGACATTCGTGAGGCCAACGCCGAGGATTTCGACGCACTGATCGTGCCCGGGGGGTTTGGCGCGGCGAAGAACCTGTCGAACTTTGCCGTGGAAGGCGCCGGGTGCAGCGTCAACCCGCAGGTGCTGGAACTGGCCGAGGCGTTTGCCGAAGCGGGCAAGCCCGTCGGGCTGATCTGCATCTCGCCGGCGCTGGCAGCGAAGATCTATGGCCCAGGCGTGACCTGCACCATCGGCAATGACGCCGACACCGCAGCCGCCATGGACAAGATGGGCGCCACCCACCAGGAATGCGCGGTCGACGACATCGTCGAAGACAAGGCGCGCAAGCTGGTGAGTACCCCGGCCTACATGCTGGGCAAACGCATCAGCGAAGTGGCGTCAGGCATCAACAAGCTGGTGGACCGGGTGCTGGAACTCACCCACGAGAACGATTAGGCCTTCATCAGCCGGGTCAGAATCCGATCCAGCGAATTGGCAAACGCCTGCTTGTCCTTGTCCCCATGGGGCGGCGGGCCACCGCCCATCTGCCCCTGCTCCCGCAGATCGGTGAACAGGTTACGCACCGCCAGCCGCTCGCTCATGTTCTGCGGGCTGAACTCCTTGCCTCGTGGGTCGAGCGCAGCCACGCCATTCTTCACCAAGCGGTCGGCCAACGGCACATCGCTGCAGATCACCAAGTCACCGGGCACGGCGTGCTCCACCAGGTAGTCATCGGCCGCGTCCGGGCCGCTGGGCACCACGATCAACTTCACGCACGAGAAGCTCGGCTTGATCTGGCTCTGCCCGGCCACCAGCACCACTTCGAACTGGCGCTTGAGGGCGAACTTCACCACCTGATCCTTGGCTGCCCGGGGGCAGGCGTCTGCATCGATCCACACGCGCATGGTTAAGCCACCACCCGGCGCTTTTCAGCGAGCCGGCTGCGACCGTACAGCACCACAATCGCCAGGATCGCCACAGCCTGGGCGCTCAGGGAATAGGCATCGGCGTGAATGCCCAGCCAGTCGAAGTCAAAGAACGCGACCGGCCGGGTGCCGAAGATCCCGGCTTCCTGCAACGCCTTGACGCCATGCCCGGCGAATACCACCGACAGCGCGCACAGCAACGCCGCGTTTATGCCGAAGAACAGCGCCAGCGGCAGTTTCGCCGAGCCCCGTAGAATCACCCAGGCCAGGCCCACCAACAGCACCAGCGCCGTGGCGCCACCGGCCAATACCGCGTTGTGCCCGGCAGGGCCGGCCTGCAACCACAGGGTTTCGTAGAACAGGATCACTTCGAACAGCTCGCGGTACACCGAGAAGAACGCCAGCATCGCAAAACCGAAGCGCCCGCCACCGCCTACCAGGCTGCTCTTGATGTAGTCCTGCCAGGCGGCCGCGTGACGGCGGTCGTGCATCCACACCCCGAGCCACAGCACCATCACGCTGGCAAACAGCGCCGTGCAGCCTTCCAGCAACTCGCGCTGGGCGCCGCTGACGTCGATCACATAAGCCGCTAACGCCCACGTCGCCAAGCCGGCCAACAGCGCCAGGCCCCAGCCGACGTTGACGCTGCGCACCGCCGATTGCTGGCCGGTGTTACGCAGGAACGCGAGAATCGCCGCCAGCACCAGGATCGCTTCCAGGCCTTCGCGCAGCAGGATCAACAAACCGGAGATGTAGCTCAGGGACCAGCTCAAGCCATCGCTGCCCAGCAGGCCGGCGGACTCGGTGAGCTTGCCCTTGGCCACATCCAGGCGCTGCTGCACTTGCTCGATCGGCAAGCCGTCCTGCAATGACTGCCGGTAGGCCATCAGGGCCTTTTCGGTGTCCTTGCGCACGTTGGCATCAACGTTATCGAGGGAGCTTTCAACCAGCTCGAAACCTTCCAGGTAGGCGGCTACCGACAGGTCGTAGGCCTGCTCGTGCTCGCCATTGCGGAACGCGGCGAGGCTTTTGTCGAGGGTGGCCGCGGTGTAATCAAGCAACTGCGCCGGGCCACGCTTGACCTGCGGCGGTTGGGCGCGCTGGGCGCGGAAGGTGGCAACTGCGCCGGGACCTTCGGCAGCCAGCACTTCGTTGGGGGTCTGGCGCGCGAGGTCGGCGAGGTTGAAGGACTTTTCACTGTTCGCGGCAGCCGGGTCGGCGGTGAAGCCGGCGATATAGGTCGCCAGGTCCCAGCGCTGGCGGTCGTCCAGTTGATCGGCAAACGACGGCATGTCGGTGCCTTCCACGCCCAGACCCAGGGTGTTGTAGATCGCGTAGAGGCTCAAGCGATCGAGGCGTGCAGCGTCCCGCAGGTTGGCGGGCGGCGGCGTCATGCCCACGCTTGCGGGGCCATCGCCGGCGCCTGTGGCGCCGTGGCACACCGAGCAGTTCTGCGCGTACAGCGGCGCACCGCGCGTCGGATCGGGGGTAATGGCCGGGGCCTGGCTGACTTCATAGGCCACTGCCAACTTGGCGCCCAATTGCCGGGCCTGGTGCGCAACCACCGCGCCGTCCTGATGGGCCGTTACGGCGGCCAGCAGTTCATCCACGCCTTTGATCAGTTCGGCGCGCTCGGGCTTTTCCGGTAGATCGGCCACCAGCCCCTGCAACACCCCGAGAAACTCTACCTGTTCACGGTATTCGGAATCATCGATAACCTTGCCCGCCTCCACTGTCGGGGGGTAGTCCGCACCGATGTAGTCCAGTAAATGCAGGGCTTGGGGCGCGCCCTCGGCAGTTGCAGCCAGCAGGTTGAAACTGCACGACATCAACGCCGGCAGCACCAGCCAGGCAAGAAAACGGAAGGGGGCAATCATGAATGGATCTCAAAGGGAAATACGAAGTAACACATTGTCAAACCTTAAGGGGTTTGACTCAAGGCGTTAGTGATTCGGGGATGGGGATAACGACACTTAGGTAGTGGCATCCGAGCTAAAAATCGGATCCAAAAGGCCATTGTTTTGCCAGTAATGCAGCTTATAATGCCGCGCCTTCGTTATTTCGAAATGGCATTTCAGCTCCTCTTTTTATGAGGAATTGGCCGGATCGCAACGCCTTCCTGCCATTGGTGATTCGGCCCGACCAGCACATTCGGCCGATTACGTTCAGGGAAGAAGCTCTTCGATGGCATCTCGCGCCTTTACCTCGCTCGCGCTCGCGGCAGTGACCTTGCTGTCCGGTTGTTCGATGTTTCGCAGCTACGACACCGAGCTGCAAGCCACCAATCAGCAGTTGGCCACCGGCAACGTCGACGCCGCGCTGACGCTGCTTGAGAAGAACAACACCGGCGACGACAAGGACCTTCTCTACTACTTCGAAAAGGGTGAGTTGCTGCGCGCCAAGGGCGACCTGACCGGCAGCCAGGTCGCCTGGCGCAGCGCCGACCTGCAAGTCTACAAGTGGGAAGAGTCGGTCAAGTTCGACACCGACAAGTACCTCGCGCAGTTCGGCGCCTTCCTGGTCAATGACAAGGTCCGCCGCTACGAAGGCTACGACTACGAAAAGGTCATGCTGACCACGCAGATGGCCCTCAACCTGCTGGCGCTGAATGACTTCGACGGTGCCCGCACCGAGATCAAGAAGACCCACGAACGCGAAGCGGTGATTGCCGACCTGCGGGACAAGGAATACCTCAAGAGCGAAAACGAGGCCGAGCGCCAGGGCATCGCGACCCAGTTCAAGGACCTGCGCGGCTACCCGGTGGAGAGCCTCAACGCCCCTGAAGTGGTAGGCCTGAAGAACAGCTACCAGAGCGCTTTCAGCCACTACCTGGCCGGCTTCGTCTACGAAGCTCTGGGCGAAAAAGACCTGGCCGCACCGGGTTATCGCAAGGCCGCCGAACTGCGCCCCAACACACCGCTGCTGGAACAGGCCCTGCTCGACCTGGACAAATCCAAGGTCGGTGCGGACGAGACTGACGTGCTGATCGTGGTGCAAAGCGGCCTGGCGCCGGCCCGCGACTCGATTCGCCTGCCGTTGCCGATCCCCATCGACGGCCACCTGGTGATCACGCCACTGTCGTTCCCGGTGATCAAGCCCGACACCTCGACCGCGCCCTTCGCCCAGATCGGTGTCGACGGCTGGCAACAGAACCTCACTGCCCTCAACAGCACCACCGCCATGTCCCGCCGCGCCCTGCGGGATGACATGCCGGGGATCATCCTGCGCACCACCGTGCGCGCCGTCACTCGCGGCATCACCCAGAACAACCTGAACAAGACCAACCCGATGGCAGGCCTGGTACTCGGTATTGCCTCGGCCGTCACCGAAGGCGCCGACACCCGCACCTGGCGCACCCTGCCGGACATGACCCAGGTGACACGCCTGCGCCTCAAGCACGGCGAGCACCAGGTCAGCCTGCCCAACGCCCTGGGCGGCACGCTGGTGACGGTCAAGGCCGATCAGCGCTACCAGGTGATCACCCTGCGCGTGGTCGGCAACCAGGTCTTCGCCGGCGGTCTTGCAGCCCACGTGGTGCAGAACAATCCGCCCCAGGCCGTCGCCACTCTCAAACAACCTTAAGGAGCACGCTATGCGTCATTTCATCCTCGGCGCCCTGGCGCTGGTCCTGCTGGCCGGTTGCGCCACCCCGCCACCGCCGGAACCCGGAAGCGCCGCGAGCAAGATCGTGGTGATGGGCAAGTTCAAGGGCATCGCCGTCGGCGCCATCCGGGTCGCCCGGGAAAACGGTTTCCTGACCGCCAAGGTGCAGTTGAGCAACATCACCAGCAGCAACCAGATGATGTATTACCGCTTCGCCTGGCTGGGTGCCGACGGTTTCCCGGTGGGTGATGAAGAGACCTGGAAGGTGCTGAACCTCTACGCAAACCAGGCGACCTTCCTGCCGGCCATCGCCAACCTGCCCCAGGCTGCCGACTTCCGCCTTGAAGTGAAGACGCCTTGATCCACCCACTCATTCAGTTTCAGAGAGACATCCCCATGTTTGCACGCTTCTCGTTCCTCGCCGTGGTGGCCGTCCTGGCCAGCGGCTGCGCCAACACCTCGCCAGTCCTGGGCGGTAAAAACATCAGCTACGGCGACAGCAAGGCCGTGGAACTGGTGACCAACGAGTTCGGCTCCACCGACCTGCAGATGATCGCCGAAAGCATGACCCGCTCCCTGGCCCAGTCCGGCATCCTGCAAGGCCGCCCGGTGGTGCAGGTGTATGACGTGAAGAACAAGACCAGCGAGTACATCGATACCCGCGAGATCACCACGTCGATCAAGACCCAGCTGATGAAGACCGGCACCGCCCGCTTCGCTAGCGACAACACTGACATGCAAAGCCAGGTCGACCAGCTGAAGCTGCAGAACCAGAGCGGCTTGTACAAGAAGTCGACCGTCAGCAAGACCGGCAACATGGTCGCCGCCAAGTACCGCCTGGAAGGCTCCATCAGCTCCATCGTCAAGCGCAGCTCGGACTACAAGGACGTGTTCTACAAGTTCAGCCTGCAACTGGTCGACGTCGAAAGCGGCCTGGCCGAATGGATGGACGAAAAAGAAATCCGCAAGACCACGGAGCGCTAAGCAATGCGTGCATGGATCGGCATGATCGGCCTGCTGTGCGCCTTTGGCGCCTCGGCCGCACCGAAGATCGCGGTAACCGACCTGACCTACGAGGCTCGCGTGGAGGAGTACATCCACCAGGTCGCGGCCAGCAACAATTTCCAGGCCAGCGCCTACAACGCCAGCGGCGGCTCGAGCTACAGCGAGTATGAAAGCCGTACCAGCTACATCGAGCAGACCGAGCTGCGCAAGTTCAGCGGCGACATCAAGGGGGAAATCCTCAAGTCGCGGCAGTTCCAGCTGGTGCAGGGCACGCCTTACACCGCGGACGCCAAGGGCGATGTGTATGACGTGATCAAGCGGATCAAGGCCGGTAACTTCAAGGGTGCGGACTACGTGCTGTTCGGCACCTTGTCGGACATCGACTTCACCCAGGACATCAACGCGCTGGACCACACCAACAGCTACTCGGCGGTGCTGGGCCTGACGCTGGTGGCGGATTTCAGCCTGATCAACACCCGCACCTTTGAGATCACCTCGGCGTTTACCGCCATGGGCGAAGGCCAGGACACCAAGCTGGTGAACAACCGTGACGTGCGCGTGAGCCTGAACCGGCCTCGCGTGGTGCGGGAAGTGTCGAAGGCGTTGGGCGAGGATGTGGCGCGGCAGTTGGCCGAACAACTCGGCGGTGGTTATCAGGAAGCACCTGGACAGCCTGCATTGCGCAATAACCTGCCACGGGATGAAGCGCCGAAGATCCTGCGCTGAACGAAAATCCCGCTACCGACATAAAACCAATGTGGGAGCGGGCTTGCTCGCGAATGCGGTGGGTCAGTCAATACATCTGGTGACTGACACTGCGCATTCGCGAGCAAGCCCGCTCCCACATTTTTTGATCCGGTTTCGTCAGTTACGCCGTTGCGCGATGCAGACTTGCGAGAAAGCCCGCCGCACCAACAAACAACCCGGCAAACGTACGGTTCATGCGCTTCTGCTGCTTCGGTGTGCGCAACAGGCGCAACACTTTCGACGCCAGCCCGGTGTAGCCGGCCATCACGATCATGTCCACGCAGATCATGGTCGCGCCCAGGATCAGGTATTGGTTCAGCAGCGGCGCCTGCGGGTTCACGAACTGCGGCAGCACCGCCAGCATGAACACCAGGGCCTTGGGGTTGCTGGCGTTGACCAGGAACCCGCGGAACATCATCGCCATCGGCTTGCCGATCGGGCGAATCGCCGCGTCATCGCTCAGGTCGGTTGGCAGCGCGCGCCATTGCTTGATGGCCAGGTACACCAGGTACGCTACGCCAAACCATTTGATCGCATAGAACGCGGTGGAGGATGCGGCAAGAATCGCCCCCAGGCCACCGGCGACCACGGCAATCTGCATCGCCAGGCCCAATTGCAGGCCCAGGGCATTCCAGTAACCGCGCAGGAAACCGTATTGCAGGCCGCTGGACATCGACGCAATGGCACCGGCGCCAGGGGAAAGACTGATGATCCAACTGGCCAGGAAAAAGGCCAGCCATGTGTCGAGCGCCATTACACACCTCAGAGCTTAGTTTGCTGAATGTTTCTAAACTAACGCTGCCGGCCGAGAAATGGCTAGAAAAATTTTGGGGTGCGCCTTTGTGGCGAGGGGGCTTGCTGTGGCGAGGGAGCTTGCTCCCGCTGGAGTGCGTAGCGCTCCCGGCTTTTTTGGGGCTGCTACGCAGCCCAGCGGGAGCAAGCTCCCTCGCCACAGCAAGCTCCCTCGCCACGGCAGCTCCCTCGCCACAGGTTAAGGCAGCACGTCGCTGCCGCGCCAACGGCGCACCGAGCGCTGGAAGAACAGGCTGTTGGGCACTTGCACCATGACACTGCCGGTACCGGCCTCCTCCACTTCGATCAGCGTGGTGTAGAGCAGGTTGATCGCCACCACACGGCCTTTGACGCCGGGCTTGTCGACGGTGTCCACCAACTCGACCACATCGCCCAGGCGGAACGGCCCGACGGTGAAGATCAGGATGGCGCACAGCAGGTTGGACAACACCGACCACATGGCGAAGAACGCCACCGCGGCCACCGCCACAAAACCCGACAACGCCGTCCACAACACCGTGGCAGAGACGCCCAGGCGCTCCAGCACGAAGATCAGCGCGCTGCCCATGATCAGCCAGCGCAGGCCGCCGCGCAGCGGCATCAGCAACTGCGGCGGGAACGGATAACGTTCCCCCAGGCGGTTCAGGCATTTGGCGACGAAACGCTGGGCGAGATAGCCGGCCAGCAGGATCAGCAGAATCTGTACGGCCACCCAGATCGGCGCGATCCATTGGGCCGGCAGTTGCAGCGCTTCCATCAGGACAGCGCCTCCAGCTCCGCTTGCAAGGATTCCAGCAGTTCGAGGGCTTCCATCCAGGTCTCCTCCAACTGCGCTTCACGCACCTTGAGCTTGGCCTGTTCGGCCAGCAGGTCGCGCAATTCATCCTTGCGGGCCGGCTCGTAGACGGCGCTGTCACCCAGGCTGGTTTCGATCTTCGCCAGCTTCTCGTGGATCTTGCCCAATTCGGCTTCCAGCTTGTCCGCTTCACGCTTGTGCGGGGCCAGTTGCTGACGCAATGCAGCCGCGGCCTGGCGCTGGGCCTTCTTGTCGGTCTTGTCCGGGTTGACCGGCGTGTTGCTGACCGGCGCGTTGCGCAGGCGGTAGTCCGACAGCCAACGGGCATAGTCTTCCAGGTCGCCGTCGAATTCCTCGACCTTGCCGTCAGCCACCAGCAGGAAGTTATCGGTGGTGCTCTTGAGCAGGTGGCGATCGTGAGACACCACCAGTACCGCGCCGCTGAATTCCTGCAGGGCCATGGTCAACGCCAGGCGCATTTCCAGGTCGAGGTGGTTGGTCGGTTCGTCGAGCAGCAACAGGTTTGGCCGGTCCCAGGCGATCAGGGCCAGGGCCAGGCGGGCCTTTTCGCCACCGGAGAAATTCAGCACCGGCTCGTCGATGCGCGCACCACGGAAGTCGAAACCACCGAGGAAGTCCCGCAGGGTCTGTTCGCGTTCGGTCGGCGCCAGGCGCTGCAGGTGCAGCAGCGGGCTGGCCTTGGCGTCGAGGGAGTCCAGCTGGTGCTGGGCGAAGTAGCCCACCACCAGGTTCTCACCGCGCACCAGGCGGCCGGCCAAAGGCTGCAATTCGCCCGAGAGATTTTTGATCAAGGTCGACTTGCCCGCGCCGTTGGGGCCGAGCAGGCCGATCCGCGCGCCAGGGGTGAGCTGCAACTTGACCTTCTCGAGGATGGTCTTGTCGCCATAGCCCAGGCGGGCATCGGAAAGGTCCAGCAACGGGCTGGAGATTTTCACCGACTCGCGGAACACAAAGTCGAACGGTGAATCGACGTGGGCCGCCGACAGTTCTTCCATGCGCTCCAGGGCCTTGATCCGGCTCTGGGCCTGACGGGCCTTGGTGGCCTGGGCCTTGAACCGGGCGATGTAGCTTTCCATGTGCGCGCGCTGCGCCTGCTGCTTCTCGTAGGCCTGCTGTTGCTGGGCCAGGCGTTCGGCACGGGCGCGTTCGAAGGCGCTGTAGCCACCGCGGTACAGGGTGATTTTCTTCTGGTCGACGTGGGCAATGTTGTCCACCACGGCGTCGAGGAAATCCCGGTCGTGGGAAATCAGCAGCAAGGTGCCCGGGTAGCTTTTCAGGAAGTCTTCCAGCCACAGGATCGCATCGAGGTCCAGGTGGTTGGTCGGTTCATCGAGCAGCAACAGGTCCGAGGGGCACATCAGCGCCTGGGCCAGGTTCAGGCGCATGCGCCAGCCACCGGAGAAGTCGGCGACCGGGCGGTCCATCTGTTCGTTGGTAAAGCCAAGGCCGGCAAGCATCTTGCGCGCACGCGCGTCGGCGGTGTAGCCGTCGGCGCTGTCCAGTTCCGAGTGCAGGCGGGCCTGTGCGGCGCCGTCCTGGGCTTTCTCGGCCTCGGCGAGGTCGTGTTGCACCTGGCGCAGGCGCAGGTCGCCATCGAGCACGTAGTCGATCGCAATGCGGTCGAGGGTGTCGATCTCCTGGCGCATATGGGCGATGCGCCAGTCGGCCGGCAGCAGACAATCCCCGGAGTCGGGAGTCAGCTCACCCAGCAGCAAGGCGAACAACGTGGATTTGCCGGCGCCGTTGGCACCGATCAGGCCGGCTTTGTGACCGGCGTGCAGGGTCAGCTCGGCGTCTTCGAGAAGACGTTGCGGGCCACGCTGTAATGTTAGGCTTTGAAGTCGGATCATAATGGCGGCGGAGTCTACCAGCTTCGTTGGCCGCTGGCTTGGGTGTGAATATGTGCGCTGACCTGTGGAGCTTTGCCCTCTCGACCTACGCCCGCTCGGGCGTCGAGGACGCGTGCCTGCGCTTGCAGGCGCAAGGGGCTGATGTGTGCCTGGTGTTGTGCGGGTTGTGGCTGGAGCAGCGGGGTGTGGCGCCGGAAACGTCGCGCTTGCAGGCACTGCGGCAGATCGCCGGGCCGTGGCAGGCGGAGGTGGTCGAGCCGCTGCGGCAAGTACGCACGCAATGGCGGGCCATGGCGCAGCAGGATGCTGAGCTGGGAGCGTTACGGGAGCGGGTCAAGGCTTTGGAATTGGATGCAGAAAGGCTGCTGCTATCACGCCTGGAAGGTGTGGCGCAGCGTTGGCCGATGGCCGAGGTGAATCATCAAGCATGGGTTGAAGGACTGGCGGCCGAAGCCGCCAACCTTGACCACGACGCGCTGCATCAGCTGCGCGCCGCGGTTACCGGCACTTAGGAAGCGCTGGTTGGGGTGACGCTTGGCGCTGCCGGTGCAGGCGTGCTGCTGGCCGGAGCGGTTGGCGCTGTGGTGCTGGCAGCAGGTGCAGCCGGGGTCGCAGGCTTCGCAGCTGGAGTAGCTGGTTTGGCTGGTGCTGGCTTGGCGGCGGCAGGTTTAGCGGCTGGTTTGGCAGCAGCAGGTTTGGCGGCCGGCTTGGCAGCTGGTTTCGCAGCAGCAGGTTTAGCGGCCGGCTTCGCGGCTGGTTTTGCAGCAGCAGGTTTAGCGGCTGGCTTCGCAGCTGGTTTTGCAGCAGCAGTTTTAGCGGCTGGCTTGGCAGCTGGTTTTGCAGCAGCAGTTTTAGCGGCTGGCTTCGCAGCTGGTTTTGCAGCAGCAGTTTTAGCAGCTGGCTTCGCGGCAGGTTTTGCAGCAGCGGGTTTAGCGGCTGGCTTCGCAGCTGGTTTCGCAGCAGCGGTTTTAGCAGCTGGCTTCGCGGCTGGTTTTGCAGCAGCGGTTTTAGCAGCTGGCTTGGCGGCTGGTTTTGCAGCAGCGGTTTTAGCGGCTGGTTTGGCGGCTGGTTTTGCAGCAGCGGTTTTAGCGGCTGGCTTGGCAGCTGGTTTTGCAGCAGCGGTTTTAGCGGCTGGTTTGGCAGCTGGTTTTGCAGCAGCGGTTTTAGCAGCTGGCTTGGCAGCTGGTTTTGCAGCAGCAGTTTTAGCCGCTGGTTTGGCAGCCGATTTAGCCGGTGCTTTTGCCGCAGGCTTGGCCGCAGCTTTTGCAGGTGCCTTGGCAGCGACTGCCTTGCTGGCTGGTTTTTTCGCCGCGCTGGCTGCAACGGCCTTAGCCGGAGCACGGGTGCTCAGCACTTTGCCTACAGCTTCCTTCACACGACCAACACCCTGGGCCAATTTCAGGCTCTCGGAAGCATCACGCTTGAGTTGGGAAATGTAGGTGCGGGTTTCGGATTGACGATCCTTGAGGGCGTCGAGCAAGTCCTCAAGTTCTTTGACGGCGTCCTTGGCCTTGGCTTGTGCCTTGGCTTTGCCAGCGGTCGCTGCGCCTTGCAGTTTGGTGCGGGATTTGTGCAGTTTTTCCTGAGCTTTGCCGCGTTGTTTTTCAAGCTTGGCGAGCAACTTCTCAGCATCAGCCAAGGCTTGTGAACAGGCGCTTTCCAAATGTTCGAGCAGGCTGCCCGAAAGTTGTTGGAGCAAATGCAACGGGGTATTTACAGGCTTCTGTTTGGCCGACATGGTTTACCTCCTGGCTGACGTGGGTGCGGCTCATACTAGCCCTCTGCTCTTACCGCCGCTAGGGCATGTTGACAGTATCGATTGGCTTGCGTTGCACCGCACGAAAATTCTTATTGATATAACGAAAATCCACGCCACTTTTTAAGCATTCACACTGGCATAATCCATCGCACTTTCGGCTGGAGAACGCCCATGTCGCGTTACCTTTTTTTAGTGTTGAGCGTGGTGCTTTGCGTGGCCAACGCAAGCGAGAAATCCCCCTCCAAAGATGACCACGACCTGGCCTACAGCCTGGGTGCGAGCCTGGGTGAGCGCCTGCGCCAGGAGATGCCTGGGTTGCAGGTAGAGGCGCTGATCGACGGACTCAAACAGGCCTATCAAGGTAAGCCACTGGCCCTGGACGACACACGCATCGAACAGATCCTTGCCCAGCACGAAGCACAAAACGCGCCGGACAATCGAGCACCACAAAGTGAAAAGGCACTCGCTGCCGAGCAACAATTTTTAGCCAGTGAGAAATCCAAAAGTGGTGTGCGTGAATTGGCAGACGGCATCCTGCTGACCGAACTGACCCCTGGCAGCGGGAAGAAACCGGCGGCCGATGATCGCGTGCAAGTGAATTATGTTGGGCGGTTACCCGACGGGACCGTCTTCGACAAGAGCACACAACCTCAGTGGTTTCGCCTGGACAGTGTGATCAGTGGCTGGCGCAGTGCGTTGCAACAGATGCCGGTGGGCGCGAAGTGGCGCCTGGTGATTCCATCCGACCAAGCCTATGGCGCTGATGGCGCAGGCGAACTGATCCCGCCTTATACGCCGCTGGTATTCGAGATCGAATTGCTCAACGCGGGCGCCTGAGCCCAAACGAAAAACGGTGCGCAATGCGCACCGTTTTCTTGTGTCGGGGGGAGTCAGGCCTTAGCCGTCAACTCTTCCTTGTGAGCGTTGTGCAGCACTTCGATCAGGCAATCTTCCAGCTCGAAACGCTCGTGAAGCAAACCACCCAGTTCTTTGAATTTTTCTGCAACGCACTGGCCGGCATCACACAGGTCGTTGAACGCCAGCAGCTTCTCGGTGATGACATCGATACGCGGGTAAATCGTCTCCGCCAAATCGAGGCCACGTTGATCGTCGAAAGCCTCGGCCTCTCTGGTCAACTGCTCGTAGATACCGAAGTGCCCCGCCGATACGTAGTCCACCAATACGCCGCAGAATTCCTGCAACGGCTTGCGGTTCTCGCTGAGCGCTTCGGGCTTGGCACCGAGAGCATCAAAGGCCCGAACCAGTTCGTGACGCGCTTTCAACCAACCATCGATCAGTTTGTGCACCCCACCCCAGCGTTCCTGAGCATTCTGACAACGTTCCAGCATGATGATCTCTCTTCCCTATAGGGGCGCCGCACGCTGCCCGCGCAACACTTCAAGGTTAAAGCGGCAACCGGGCAAAGGTGCATCGAACAGTCTGTTTCAATAACGCGTGCGGGCCAGATTATGCCCGCACGACTATGTCATCAAGGTACGCAGGAGAGAAAGTTCATACAAGTGTTTAATCCCTTCCTACAACCTGCGGTTACCTGTCAGTGCCGTGCAAGGCCAAAACGCTGGCTCAGCAGCAACCGCGAGAACTGCGCGATGCCAAGGATCAGCATCGCCACGAAGAACAGCAGGCTCCACTCGGGAATACTCAAGTCGAACAGCGTCCAGTTGATTTCCACGCAGTCGACGGTGCCCTTGAAGATCAAGGCCAACGTCTCTCTCAGCGACAGGTTCTCGATCATGGATTGAAGGCCGGGCCAACAGGCAGGCAACTGTTCCGGCGGCGTATTTTGCAGCAGCACCTGGCGTACGGCGGTAATGGCGCCCAGCACTGCACACCCCATGCTCGCCGCCCAATACAGGTAGATCCCGGACCGCTTCGGCCCATGAATCGCTGCCACGAGATTGATCAGCGTGAAGGCAGCCACAAGAATTCGTTGCACCTGGCACAGGAAACAAGGCCGCAAAAGCGCGGCGTATTCCAGGTAAAAGGACGCGCCCAGCGTCAGCGCACCAGCCAGGAACGCCAGGAGGAACAGGGAGCGTGAGGGGGCCAAAGACATTGTTTATCCGCAACGCAAGAGATAGGTAGTTACGGTAGAGGAAAGACCTTACCCCTTTCAATACGCGCCAGAGCAGACGATTCCGCGAGAGCGTAGGGATATCCCGTCAGAAGGCGAGCGATTAAACGCGCGTCTACGTAGGAGTTTACTACAAGCCGTATTGACTACAGCTATTGGGCGTTATTGAAGGGTTGGCCACCAGACAATTCTGAGGCAACCCTTACTCTGTTTCCTACTTCAAACCCGTGCCGGTACCGGCAGCGGTGACGCCAGCAAACGCTTGTCCAGCAAGCCCAAGCCTTCCTGGAACAACTGGTTGCTGCGCTCGGTGTCGCCCAACTGCGCCAGCAGGCGTGCCAGCTCGGCGCAGGCCTCAGGGTTGCGCTGCACCTGCAGGCTGCTTTCAAGGTAATCCCGCGCCTTACCCCACAAGCTGTTTTGCAGGCACAGGCGCCCCAGGGTCAGCAGCAGGCTGGCATCGCCTGGATGGTCCTTGAGCCAGCCTTCGGCGAACTTCAACTGCTTCGCCGGATCGCTGCCACGCAGCAGCCCGTAGAGCCGGATCAGATGACTGTCGTACTCGCGCTTGAGGGCACCGCGCAGCACTTCTTCGGCCTTGGCGTCCGCGCCCAACTGGCGCAGTTGTTCGGCGTACGCCAGCACCAGTTGCGGCTCCTGGCGCTGGGCCGAAGTCAGTTGTTGCCAGGCCAGCTCCAGGGATTGCTGCCCGGCCTCGCCCTGCTCTTCGCGCTGGGCAGCCAGGGTCAGGTTCTCGCCCCAGGCGCGTCGCTCCAGGTCGGCCAACTCGGCAGGCGGCAACACCTTGTCCTTGCGCAACTCCGGCAATAGCCGGATTACCGAAGACCAGTCGCCACGCTGTTGATACAGCCGCTGCAGTTGGCGCAATACCTGGACGTTATGCGGATGACGCTCATGCATGGCCTGCAGGGTGACCAGGGCGCCATCGGTGTCACCGCGGTCCATCTGCAACTGCGCATGGCTCAAGGCTACCGCGAGTTCGGCCTGGGGCTGGCGCTCAAGCGCGCGTTCCAGCAGGCCATCCGCTTCCTCATAACGGCCCTGTTCGTTGGCCGCACGGGCGGCGCCGAGGTAGTAGAGCAATGGCTGGCGTTCGGCTTCGGCCGCACGGTGCAAGTGACGCTCGGCACTGGCCCAGCGCCCTTCGGCGAGGTCCATCTGGCCCTGCTCAATGGCAACCTGGACCCGACGGCTGCGGTTGCGCCGCGACCACGGATTGACCACGCCACCCGAGGTCAGCACCAGGCCCAGCAGCACCCTGGCCAAATAGATCACCAGGCCGATGGCAAACAACGCCACCAGCGTCGACCACAGCCCGGACTCGTAATGCAGCACATGGGGATAGGTAATCAGCACGTAGCCGGTATGTTTCGAAATGCCCACGGCCAGTGCCAGGGCGATCGCAATCGCCAGCACCAGGATCACATAGAAGCGCTTCATCGGCTTTACTCCTGGGTCGCCGGCTTGCCAGCGGAAGCCTTGGCTTCCTCGGCAGACAGGTGGCGACGGTCAAGGTAAGCCTGCACGGCAGCCAGGCTCGCGGCCAGGTCCGGCGTGACCACCGAGACGGCCTTGGGCTCAAGCTCGGCAATACGGGCCAGCATGGCTTTGCTTTGCGGGTTGTCTTGATTGAAGTTGTCCTGCAACACGCTGCGGGCCTCGCCCAGGGATCGGCTGTACACCGCCGGCTCGCCGTTGAGCGCCGCCCATTGCGCCTGCTCCAGCGCAAGGCTCAGGGCCAGGCGCACCTGGTTCAGGCCTTGCCCTGCCAGGAGCGGGCGAATGTTGTCATCAGGATTGAAGTCGATGCGGAAATACCGCGAGATCTGCGCCCACCACTGACTCCAACGGCTGTCCGTGTCGGTGGTCGGACGCCCATCATTGGCCCCTTCAGGGAGTTGGTATTCCGGCGCGATGGCCGCCAACTGCACGACCTGATCGCGCAATGCCGCCAGTTGCAGGTACAGCCCGGTACGGTCGGGCTGTTCGATATTGCGCAACGCGGCGAGGCTCTTGGCCAACTGCTCACGGGCGGCGTAGGAGCCAGGGTCACTTTGTTCGCGGAGGATTTCGTCAGCGCCCTGGACCAGTGCCTGGGCACTGTTGATGTCCTGCAAGGCGGAAAGACGCAGGCTGGCCAGGCGGATCAAGTGCTCGGCCTCGGCCAGGCGCCAGTCCTGGCGGCTGGCCCCCAGCACGGTTTCCAGGCGCTGGCTCAGGCGTTGTTGATCACCCTGCAATTGCGCCACCAGCCGGCGACGCTCTTCCAGCTCATCGGCGCCGGGCAGTTGCCCCAGACGGGCCGACAGCTGCTGCTGGCTCTGCTTGAGGCTCTGGGATTGGTCGTCCAGGGTTTGCACTTGGCCCAGCTGTTGCTGGCTGCTCGCCTGCAGTGCGCGGACCTGCCAGATCCCCCAGCCACCGGAGGCAACGCCGGCGGCGCCGAGCAACAAGGCCACGATGGCCAGGCCGTTGCCACGGCGCGGGGCGGTGGTGACCGGTGTCTCAACAGGCGCATCAAGCGCGGGCTGAGCTTCATCTTTAGGCAAGGCTGTTTCGCTCACGTATCCATCCTTTGCGTATTAGAGAGTGGGAACGGAAACACTCCGTAACGCCACTAACAAAGCCGCGGCACTGGCGCCACGACAATCCACAACTTCTTTCGCGCCAGCGGCACGCGCCATCTCGGCGACTCGCGGGCTGGGCACGAACAACGGCAGCTGTGCCACCTGGGGCCAATCTGTACCGGCCAGCGCTTGCAGGTGTAAAAAACCCTGCCCACTGCTGACCACCACGCCGTTCAAGCGTTCCACGTTTATGCGCTGGGTCAGCGTTGCACGGTCGTAGTCCGGCAGGAAACGGCGATACAACTCCAGATAGTCGACACTAGCACCTTGCTCGCGTAAACGCTCAGCCAGCAGCTCTCGCCCGCCCTCGCCCCGCAGGATCAGCACCCGGGCGCAGGGCTTCGAGATAGCCTCGCGCAAGGCGACCAGTTCAAGCAAGGCTTCACTGTCGTCGCCGTCCTGGGGATAACTGACATCAAGGCCATGCTCGGCCAACACCTGCGCCGTAGCAGCGCCGACACTGAACCACGGTAACGCCGGCGGTTGCGGCCAGTGTTGAGCCAACAACTGCAAGCCCAGGCGCGCGGCCGGCTTGCTCACCACGATCACCGCGCAATAGCGGTCCAGCTCGCGAAAAACAGTCTGTTGTTCAGGCGTGACAGGCAGCGCTTCAACCTCCAGCAACGGCAGGCTGCTGCTGAAAACACCTTCTTCGGATAACGTCGCCGCCAGGGCCGCCGACTCCTCGGCAGGCCGCGTCAGCAGCACACGCCATTGCATCACTGCGGCCCGGCCTCGCCGTACACCGCTTGCAGAATGGCACCGGCGCCTTTTTCCAGCAGTTCCTCGGCGACCTTGATACCCAGGCTGGTGGCCTCGCTTTGCGGCCCGCGAATCTCTGCGGTGAGCAACAACCCACCACTCGGGTCGCCCACCAGGCCACGCAGCCAGAGGTTCTCGCCCTCAAGCACGGCGTAACAGGCGATCGGTACCTGGCAGCCACCATTGAGGTGCTTGTTCAGGGCACGTTCGGCGGTGACGCGAATTTCGGTGTCCTGGTGATCCAGCGGCTTGAGCAGCGCATGAATTTCGCTGTCGGCGGTGCGGCATTCAATGCCCACAGCGCCCTGCCCGCCGGCCGGCAAGCTGTCTTCGACGCTGATGGCCGAGGTGATGCGGTCTTCAAAGCCCAAGCGGATCAAGCCGGCTGCCGCGAGAATGATCGCGTCATATTCACCGGCGTCGAGCTTGGCCAGGCGAGTATTGACGTTGCCCCGCAGGAAGCGGATTTGCAGGTCCGGGCGGCGGGTCAGCAACTGCGCCTGGCGACGCAGGCTGGAGGTGCCGACGACGCTGCCCAGCGGCAGCTCATCCAGGGAGGCATAGGTATTGGAAACGAAGGCGTCGCGGGGGTCTTCGCGCTCACAGATGCAAAACAGGCCCAGGCCCTCAGGGAAGTCCATGGGCACATCTTTCATCGAGTGCACGGCGATGTCGGCTTCGTTTTCCAGCAGCGCGGTTTCCAGCTCCTTGACGAACAGGCCCTTGCCGCCGATTTTCGACAATGGCGAATCAAGCAGCTTGTCGCCGCGACTGACCATGGGCACCAGGGACACCTTGAGGCCGGGATGGGCCTGCTCAAGACGTGCTTTGACGTACTCGGCCTGCCATAAGGCCAGGGCGCTTTTACGGGTGGCGATGCGGATTTCGCGAGAGGACATGGATCAATCCGTACTGAATAGATACGGCAGATAATAACAGCTCAGGCAAATGCGCTTTGATTTGAATCAGCAAGTGCGGGGCCTCCCTGGCCGCGTCGCACCGGGATATGGGCGGTGAAGCTCGCGTCAGCCCTCGGGCTAAAGCTGCTGCATCATCTTGCGCACACCGGCGACATGGCGCCGGCTGACGATCAGGGCGTCGCCATTGAGGCCCTTCAGGAACAGCTGAAAGTGCCCAAGCGGCGTGCGCTGCAGACGCTCGATTCGCTCGCGGGCCACCAGCGCATTGCGGTGGATGCGCACAAAGCGGTCGCCAAATTCATCTTCCAGCGCCTTGAGTGGCTCATCGAGCAGCACTTCACCAGCCTCGTGACGCAAGGTCACGTACTTGTGATCGGCGATGAAGTAGACCACCTGGTCCAGGGGAATCAACTCGATGCCCTTGCGGGTACGGGCGCTGATATGGCTGCGTGGCCCATTGCCGCCCTGGGCTGCGGGCTGGGTCAAGGCTGCCAGTTGGACACGATTGGGACGCTCGGCCTTTTTCAAGGCGCGAAGCAACGCATCGGCATTGATCGGCTTGACCAGGAAACTGGCGCCGCTGGCATCCAGGGCCTCGGAAGAGAACTCATCCTGGGAGGCGCACAGCACCACCGAAGGCGGCGATTCTCGCTCGCTCAAGCGGGCAGCCACCTGCAAGCCATCAAGGCCCGGCATGCGGATGTCGAGCAACACGACGTCCGGCTTGAGGCTGTCAATAAGGGCCAAGGCTTCCTCGCCACTGGTGGCGCTCGGCTCAAGGACATTGTAACCCTCGAGTTCACTGACCAAACGGCTCAGTCGCTCGCGGGCTTGGGGTTCGTCATCAACGATCAGGACATTCATATTGCGCTGGATTCCTGCGTGAGTCTCGCACAAGGATAGCGTAGACAGGTGCGGTGACTTCCGTCACGGCGATCCACGCTAAGACTAGCGCGAGCGGCAAAAAGTGCCCCGAGAGTGGCACCAATATTTACCCGGACCTGTTCAATCGCGCCCAAAGCCTGCTGCCTTCGGGCATCGTCGTAGGGTTTGCTGATACACAATACGAACACCCCCTCTCTAATGGATAGCCTGGAGTTCGACCTCATCGCCCGGCATTGGTGCAGTGCACCTTCCGTCAGCGCGAAGCTCTATCAGTGCAACTGTAGACGCTGGCGAAGACGATATTGCTCAATCGTCAAATATCGTTTCAATAAACACGCTTTGTTTGACCAAGGACCGCAAGTTTCCCCCCCGATCGGTCCTGGCTCCAGTCTCGTCCTGCGCGAGTCCGGGGGCAAGGCACTTAGCCATCTTGGAAACAAATAAAAATGCCCCGCCCCGCCATCGTCGCCTCCGGGGGCAACCCTGTTATTATCGGCGCCACACTTTCATGCCCTCTTTCCAGCAGATCACGAGCGAATCCATGAGCACCGACAAGACCAACCAGTCCTGGGGCGGCCGCTTCAGTGAACCCGTCGACGCCTTCGTCGCGCGCTTCACCGCCTCCGTCACTTTCGACCAGCGCCTCTACCGCCACGACATCATGGGCTCGATCGCCCACGCCACGATGCTGGCCAAGGTCGGCGTGCTGACCGACGCCGAGCGCGACAGCATCATCGACGGCCTGACCACCATCCGTGGCGAGATCGAAGCCGGCACCTTCGACTGGCGCGTCGACCTGGAAGACGTGCACATGAACATCGAGGCCCGCCTCACCGACCGCATCGGTGTGACCGGCAAGAAACTGCACACCGGTCGCAGCCGTAACGACCAGGTGGCTACCGATATCCGCCTGTGGCTGCGGGACGAGATCGACCTGATCCTGGCAGAGATCACCCGCCTGCAAAAAGGCCTGCTGGAGCAGGCAGAGCGTGAGTCCGGCACCATCATGCCCGGCTTCACCCACCTGCAGACCGCACAGCCTGTGACCTTCGGCCACCACCTGCTGGCCTGGTTCGAAATGCTCAGCCGCGACTACGAGCGCCTGGTGGACTGCCGCAAGCGCGCCAACCGCATGCCTCTGGGCAGCGCTGCACTGGCTGGCACCACCTACCCGATCGACCGCGAATACACCGCGCAGCTGCTGGGTTTCGACGCCGTGGGCGGCAACTCCCTGGACGGCGTGTCGGACCGTGACTTCGCCATCGAATTCTGCGCCGCGGCCAGCATTGCGATGATGCACTTGTCGCGCTTCTCCGAAGAGCTGGTGCTGTGGACCAGCGCGCAATTCCAGTTCATTGACCTGCCGGACCGCTTCTGCACCGGCAGCTCGATCATGCCGCAAAAGAAAAACCCCGACGTGCCGGAGCTGGTACGCGGCAAGAGCGGCCGTGTATTCGGTGCGCTGATGGGCCTGTTGACCCTGATGAAAGGCCAACCGCTGGCCTACAACAAGGACAACCAGGAAGACAAGGAACCGCTGTTCGACGCCGCCGATACACTGCGCGACTCGCTGCGAGCCTTTGCCGACATGATCCCGGCGATCAAGCCCAAGCACGCCATCATGCGTGAAGCGGCCCTGCGCGGTTTCTCCACCGCCACAGACCTGGCGGACTACCTGGTACGCCGTGGCCTGCCGTTCCGCGACTGCCACGAGATCGTCGGGCATGCCGTGAAGTACGGCGTGGACACCGGCAAGGACCTGGCGGAAATGAGCCTGGAAGAACTGCGCCAGTTCAGCGACCAGATCGAGCAGGACGTGTTTGCGGTGCTGACCCTGGAAGGCTCGGTGAATGCCCGTAACCATGTCGGCGGGACTGCGCCGGCGCAGGTGAAGGCTGCCGTGGTTCGCGGCCAGGCATTGCTCGCCAGCCGCTAAAAGCTTCGCGAGCAAGCCCGCTCCCACATTCGACTGCATTCCAAAGGTGGAACTCGGTCAAATGTGGGAGCGGGCTTGCTCGCGAAAGCCTCATCACAAACACCCAAGATCTATTTCTTGGCAGCAATCATCGCCATAAACGCCGGCATCGCCGCTTCCTTGTCCGCCGCCACCCGCTGGGCATTCGGCAGCGCCTGCAAGTGCTCCAGCAACGCCTTGGCCTTCGGCAACTCAGCCAACAGATCCAGCCCGAACAGCTTCCCGGCCACGGCACAGGCCAGGTCCACGCTGTACACAAAATACAAATCCGCAATCGTGAAACTGTCCCCCGCCACATACGGCGCAAACTTCCCGTGCCGCCCCAGCGATGCGATCCCCAGCAATAACTCCGCCCTGGACTTTTCCTTGATCGCCTCCGGCACCGGCATTCCGAAAAACGCCTCGGCAAAACACGCCCGGGCCGGCAACTCGATGTACAGCTCGATTTCCCTGCACAACGCCAGCACCTGGGCGCGCTGGAACGGCTCGCTCGGCAGCAGCGATCGTCCGCCCTGGGTCTGTTCGAGGTATTCGAGGATCACGCTGGTTTCGTTGATAAACCCTTGCTCGACACCCAGCACCGGCACCTTGCCCCGGGGGCTCACGGCCAAGGCTTCAGGGGTCTGGCCTGCGTAGAACGGCACCTCTTCGAAGGGCAGCCCTTTCTCCAGCAGCGCCAGTTTGACCATGTTGTAGTAGTTGCTGACCGAAAATCCATAAAGCTTGAGCATCACAAAGCCTCCAGGCCGTGTACGGGGTTGGCAGCAGTGGTTATAGATCGGGAGGCCGCGCCTGGCCAGCAGCATCAGCCGAGTGAATGGGGGTAGACTGGCGCCCTTTCCTCCAGGAGCCTGCCATGAGCGAGCCAACCGATATCGACAACGACGAAGAAGAGTTCGCCGAGACCACCTTGATTGAAGCGATCGAAAACCAGATCGAAAGCGACAACCCGCCCGCCGCCAAGGCCACGTTCAACAAGCTGACCCTGGTGGGCTACGAGCGCGAAGACATCCTGCAAATGATGGCCCACGTCCTCGCCATCGAAATTGACGCGCTGCTCGAAGAAGATCGCGCCTTCAATACCGAATGGTATGAAACTGCGTTGCGTGCGCTGCCGGAGCTGCCACCCGAGAAGCAATAAGCCTCACACCGCGCTGGCCAGCAAACTCTTGCTGGCCACAATCCTGCCCCACATCAACACCGCATGAGTTCCGACTGGACAGCTCGCCCAAGTGCGTTCACCTTATGGCTGCTAACGTCTAAAAATTCCTAGAAAGTCTGGAGTCCTTATGTCGTATACCCCTGAGTTGGTTGCCGAACTGGAAATCCTTGCACTCTTCAACCTGGGCAGCTCCCAGGAAGGTCTGAAAGTTCATCAGACTGCCGCTCCCACTGCCATTGCCGCCGCCCGGCGCCTGTTTGATAAAGACCTGATCGACCAGCCAGACGGTGGTTACCTCACCAGCCTCGGCCGGGACGCTGCCGAACACGCACAAAGCCTGCTGACTATTCTGACGACCGCCAAAGAAGCCGCCTGACACCTCGTATCGCCCACGGGATCCTCTCTTCACGGATTCCGCGGGCATTCCCGCGCCCGGGATAAAATTCCGGCGTCAAAAACAAATTCCCTCTAAACCTCCTACGCTACTGGCTGTAAACTCCCACACGGCCGCCCACGTCGGGCCCTGCGAGCCACCGAGTTCGACATGACCCGCACCCACGAAATCCGCCCCGACCTGGACGAAGGCATCGACCGCAAGGTGCTGGCCCAGTTACGCGCGCGGTTTCTGGCCCTGAATGAAGGCCGCATGGCCCGGGCCGTCGAAGGGCTGACGCCACGCCAGCAAAGCGTGTTGACCCTGCTGCCGCTGTTTTTCCACGTGAATCACCCGCTGTTGCCGGGCTATGTGTCGGGCAGCACGCCGGCCGGCCTGTCGAATTTTGAACCCGACGCGCAAGCCTTGGCCGAGGCCCAGCGCCTGACCCGCACGTTTTCCTACAAGCCCCGCCACGGCAACCCACCGCGGCCGATTCATGGCCTGTTCCTGATGGGCAGCCTGGGCACCCTGGCCCAGGCCGATCAAAGTGATATGGACGTGTGGGTCTGCCATGCGGCCGATCTCAGCGAGAACGAGCTGGCCGAGTTGCGCAAGAAATGCCAACTGCTCGAAACCTGGGCCCTGAGCATGGGCGCCGAGGCGCACTTCTTCCTGATCGAGCCGACGCGGTTTATCCAGGGCGAGCGCGACAGCCAACTGAGTTCAGAAGACTGCGGCACCAGCCAGCATTACCTGCTGCTGGACGAGTTCTACCGCACCGCCATCTGGCTGGCCGGGCGCACGCCGATCTGGTGGCTGGTGCCGGTGTACGAAGAAACCCGCTATGCCGACTTCACCCACGCGCTGATTTCCAAACGCTTTATTCGCGCCGATGAAACCCTCGACCTGGGCCACCTGGCGCACATCCCGCCGGGTGAATTTATCGGTGCCGGCTTGTGGCAGTTGTTCAAGGGCATCGAATCGCCCTACAAATCAGTACTGAAACTCCTGCTGACCGAGGTCTACGCCAGCGAGCACCCGAAGGTGCAGTGCCTGAGCCTGCGCTTCAAGCGCGCTGTGTTTGCCAATCAGCTGGACCTGGACGAGCTGGACCCGTACATCGTCGTCTACCGCCGGATCGAGGAGTACCTCAAGGCCCGTAATGAGCCGGAACGCCTGGAACTGGTGCGGCGCAGCCTGTACCTGAAGGTCAACCGCAAGCTCAGCGCGGGCCAGCGCACCGGGTGGCAGCGTTTGCTGCTGGAGCGCCTGGCCAGCGAATGGGGTTGGGACCAGCGCCAACTGGCCCTGCTGGACAGCCGCAGCCAATGGAAAGTCCGCCAGGTGGCCTCCGAGCGCCGGGCGCTGGTCAACGAGCTGAACTACAGCTATCGCTTCCTGACCCAGTTTGCCCGCACCGAACAGACCGTCAGCCTGATCAACAAGCGCGATCTCAATGTGCTGGGCCGGCGCCTGTACGCCGCCTTCGAGCGCAAGGCCGGCAAGGTCGAGTTCATCAACCCCGGCATTGCGCCCGACCTTGCCGAAGACACCCTGACCCTGGTGCAGTCGCCCAACCGCAAAGAGCCCGGCCAGCATCATTGGGGCTTGTACAACGGCAGCCTGACCGCCCTGGAATGGGAGCACTTCGCGCCGATCAAGCGCAGCCGCGATTTGCTGGAAATGCTCACCTGGTGCCACCGCAACGGCGTGATCGACAGCAGTACCCGCCTGGCGCTGCATCCCGGCAGCAGTGACATGACCGAATTCGAGCTGTTCAACCTGCTGGGCAGCCTGCAACAAACTGTCGTCCTGCCCCTGGCCAGCGTCGATGAAGACCGCCTGCTGCGCTCGGCAGTGCCCGAGGAAGTGCTGCTGCTGATCAACGTCGGCGTCGACCCGCTCAAGCATCATCGCGACCTGAACATCCTGATGACCACCGAGCGCACCGACTCCCTGAGTTACGCGGGCGTACGGGAAAACCTGGTGCTGACCCTGGACCAGGTCACGCTCAACAGTTGGAACGAGGTGATGGTCAGCCGCTATGACGGCCCCCACGCGCTGCTCGATTGCCTGCGCGACTACCTCAATCAGCTACCGCCCAATCACTTGCCGCGCTTGCGGGTGCGCTGTTTCTGCCACAACCGCGCGCAGTTCATTGCCCAGCGCGTGGAGGAAATCTTCGACACCGCGCAAAACCTGCTGCTGGGCCAGGAAAACCACCGCTACCTGGTGCAGGTGCAACAGCACTACCACGTGATGGAGCTGACACCCGGCCAGGCCAACCATGTGTCACTGGCGACCCAGGACGCGCTGATCGCCTACCTCAGTGAGGAACTGGCCAGCTACAGCCCGCTGCACCTGGACACCATGGCCCTGGAAGACCACGACCTGGCGCTGCTGCTGCCCATGGGCCTGCCCGACTGTGTGCAGGTGTTCTACCGGATCAACGACGGAGTTGCCGAGCTGTACGTGCTGGATGAGTTCAACGCGCTCTGGCAGCAACACCTGCCGTTCCACGACGAGCAAAGCCTGTTGGTGCCGTTGCAGCGCTTCCTGCAGTCGATCATTTATCGCCGCGACGCGCTGCTGCCGCTGGATCCGCAACAGCCCTTCGGCGCGGTGCAAATCCTGTATTACCAGCTGTTGCCGTCAGGCAGCGGCCGTGCACGGCGGGCCGAACCGCGCCCAGCGCCGCAAACCCCGGCCAACAAGCCGTTCTACGACGTGCAGGCGATTATCGGCAAGGCAGCACCGGGCCAGGTGGGGATCACCTTGTACTGCAATCAACGGGAGTTTTCCGAGCTGGAATTTGGCGACCAACTGTTTGCGGTGGTCGCCCAGCAAATCGTCGGGCAACGCCGGGAAGCCGAGCGTTACCGCTGCTACATCACCGATCTGGACCTGTCCGGCCTGCTCGGTGATGTTCAAAGCCCGAGCAATCTGTACCTGCGCTACAAGGCTGATCTGGAACTGGCGCTCAATGAAGCGCTGAACCAGGTTTAGAGAGGAAAGGCGCCACCGTCTTTCGGCTGGCCTTCGACGCCGAGCAATTCAAGCTTGAGGGTCTTGCCACCCGGTGCTGGCCAGTCGATGTGCTGGCCGACTTGCAGGCCCAGCAATGCACTGCCCACCGGCGCCAGGATCGAGATTTTGCCTTCGTCGGCGTTCGCGTCCTTGGGGTAGACCAGGGTCAGGTGATAGTCCTTGCCACTGCCTTGTTCACGGCAATGCACGCTGGAGTTCATGGTCACGACAGATGCAGGCACTTCATCGTGGCCAACCACTTCTTCGGCGCGGTCGAGTTCGTGTTGCAGGGCTTCAACGCCCGGCGACGCCTCGCCGACACGGTCGATCAGTTGCTCAAGACGCTGCACGTCAAGACGGGTGAGGATGATGGAAGGTGCGGTCATGATTCAGGCAGACTCCTTTTTTCTGCACAAAAAAGCAAAACCCCGCCAGGAAAAGGCGGGGTTCTCACGGACCTCGATGAGTTGAGGTGTATCCGGACACTACCACAGCACAATAAATAAACAAGACGGCCTCAGGCGCAGGTCCTGCGCTGCTCGGCCTGGGCGACGATCACGCGGCGTCGCGCATCGTCGGCAGAGCGCCATTCGCGGATGTCTTCCACATGACGGAAGCAACCGAGGCAGACTTTGTGCTCATCCAGCCGACATAAACTGATACAAGGTGACGGCACCGCCGGGCTGACATTGCTGAACAGCGGCTTGGGCGGGCGTACGGGAACGGGCTGCGTCACGATCAGATCTCGTCGAAGTCCAGCTCGACGCCGGCTTGTTCCTGGGTGAGGCGCGCGAGCATTTCGCTCAGCAGCTCATCGGTGGTGTCGTGGGTCCAGCGTTTTTCTTCTTCATCGTAATCGAAGTGAAAACCACCGGAACGCGCCGCCAGCCATAGCTGACGCAGGGGCTCCTGGCGGCTGAAAATCAATTGGGTGCCATTTTCAAACTTGACGGTGAGCACACCGGCCGAGTTCTCCAGGTCCACATCCAGACCGCTGTCGTCGAAAATATCCTCCAGCGCTTGCTGGGTCGCATCCACCAGGTCGTGAAAACGGGCTTCGGTCAAACTCATTGTGGGAACCTCGAAAAGTGTCTGGTCTCGCTCAAGCGCCGCACAATACGGACGCGCCATCATGATTGCAAAGGATACCGATTTCATTACCCACAGCCGTGTGAATTATCCTCGATTGGTGTAAGCACAATCGCAACAAACTCGGCAAAGCCCCGCCGGACGGGTATTTCGGCGCATAGGCAATCCGGCGGGTGGTCGGTATACTCGGGCGCAATTAATGCATATTCAAGGATTTCGCCATGAAGCGCCTGATCTCTTCCCTTGCTGCGCTCGTCGCGGTCGCTTGCCTCGTTAGTGCCTGTGGTCAAAAAGGCCCGCTGTATCTGCCCGATGACAGCAAAGACCCGAATGAACAGGCGCAATCGTCGCAAACCAAAGCGCACAAGCACGACACCTACTAAGGGAACATCATGGACGCTTTTAACTACCGGGACGGCGAGCTGTTCGCGGAAGGTGTCGCGCTGTCCGCCATCGCCGAGCGCTTTGGTACCCCGACCTACGTGTACTCCCGTGCCCACATCGAAGCGCAATACCGCTCCTTTGCCGATGCGCTGGAAGGCACGCCGAGCCTGGTGTGCTTCGCCGTAAAAGCCAACTCCAACCTGGGTGTACTCAATGTCCTGGCGCGCCTGGGCGCCGGTTTCGACATCGTGTCCCGGGGCGAGCTTGAGCGTGTACTGGCCGCCGGCGGCAAGGCTGACAAAATTGTGTTCTCCGGTGTCGGCAAGAGCCGCGAAGACATGCGCCGCGCCCTCGAAGTTGGCGTGCACTGCTTCAACGTCGAATCCACCGACGAGCTGGAGCGCCTGCAAGTGGTGGCCGCCGAGATGGGCGTTCGCGCGCCGATCTCCCTGCGGGTCAACCCGGACGTCGACGCCGGCACTCACCCGTACATTTCCACCGGTCTCAAAGAGAACAAGTTCGGCATCGCCATTGCCGACGCCGAGGACGTGTACATCCGCGCCGCGCAGTTGCCGAACCTGGAAGTCTTGGGTGTCGACTGCCATATCGGCTCGCAACTGACCAGCCTGCCACCGTTCCTCGACGCCCTCGACCGCCTGCTGGCGCTGGTCGACCGCCTCGGCGAGTGCGGCATCTACCTGCACCACATCGACCTCGGTGGCGGCGTGGGTGTGCGTTATCGCGATGAAGAGCCGCCGCTGGTGTCCGACTACATCAAGGCCGTGCGCGAGCGCCTCGAAGGCCGCGACCTGACGCTGATGTTCGAGCCGGGCCGCTACATCGTCGCCAACGCCGGCCTGCTGCTGACCCAGGTCGAGTACCTCAAGCACACCGAGCACAAGGATTTCGCCATCGTCGACGCGGCGATGAACGACCTGATCCGTCCGGCGCTGTACCAGGCCTGGATGAATGTGACGGCCGTCAAGCCACGCGCAGGCGAAGGCCGCAGCTACGATATCGTCGGCCCGATCTGCGAGACCGGCGACTTCCTGGCCAAGGAACGTCAGCTGGCCCTGGAAGAAGGCGACCTGCTGGCCGTGCATTCGGCCGGTGCCTATGGGTTTGTCATGAGCTCCAACTACAACACCCGCGGGCGTACCGCCGAGGTGCTGGTGGACGGTGATCAAGCGTTTGAAGTGCGTCGCCGCGAGACGGTAGCCGAGTTGTTTGCTGGCGAAAGCCTGCTGCCGGAGTAAGGTCATGTTGCTGCGTTTTACCAAGATGCACGGGCTGGGCAATGACTTCATGGTCCTCGACCTGGTCAGCCAGCACGCGCACATCCTGCCCAAGCACGCCAAGCTGTGGGGCGACCGGCACACCGGTGTCGGCTTCGACCAATTGTTGCTGGTGGAAGCGCCGAGTAACCCGGAAGTGGATTTCCGTTACCGGATCTTCAACTCCGATGGCTCCGAAGTGGAACAGTGCGGCAACGGTGCCCGCTGTTTCGCCCGTTTTGTCCTGGACAAGCGCCTGACCGCCAAGCGGCAGATTCGCGTCGAGACCAAAAGCGGCATCATCGAGCTGGATATTCGCAGCGACGGCCAGATCGGCGTCAACATGGGCGCGCCACGGCTGGTGCCGGCGGACATTCCGTTCCAGGCCACCGAGCAAGCCCTGAGCTACCCGGTGGACGTGGACGGCAAGACCGTCAACCTGGCTGCCGTGTCCATGGGCAACCCCCATGCCGTGCTGCGGGTGGATGACATCAACAACGCGCCGGTGCATGAACTGGGGCCGAAGATCGAAAACCACCCGCGCTTTCCCGCGCGGGTCAATGTGGGCTTCCTGCAGGTCATCGACCGTTCCCGTGCGCAGTTGCGCGTGTGGGAACGCGGGGCCGGCGAAACCCAGGCTTGCGGTACCGGCGCCTGCGCCGCTGCCGTAGCCGCGATCAGCCAGGGGTGGATGGATTCGCCGCTGCTGATCGACCTGCCCGGTGGACGCCTGTCCATCGAATGGGCAGGTCCCGGCCAACCGGTGAAAATGACCGGCCCGGCCACCCGCGTCTACGAAGGACAGGTCCGTCTATGAGTGAGCAAATCTAATGACTGATAAGCCTCAAGTACCCGCGCAAGCATCCCCAAGCGAAAGTCTGGAGGCCGCAGCCGTTGCGGCGTATCTGGAGGCTAACCCGGACTTCTTCGTTGAACACGAAGAACTGCTGCCGGCCCTGCGTATTCCCCACCAGCGCGGCGATACCGTGTCGCTGGTGGAGCGGCAGATGAAGATCCTGCGCGAGCGCAATATCGAAATGCGCCATCGGCTCTCGCAGCTGATGGATGTGGCCCGCGACAACGACCGCCTGTTCGACAAGACCCGCCGCCTGGTCCTGACCCTGATGGACGCCGCCAGCCTGGAAGAAGCGGTGATCGCCGTCGAAGACAGCCTGCGCCAGGATTTCCAGGTGCCCTTTGTCAGCCTGATCCTGTTCAGCGACAACCCGATGCCGGTGGGTCGCTGGGTCAGCGGCAGCGATGCCCAGACCGCGATTGGCGGCCTGCTGTCCGAAGGCAAGACCATCAGCGGCACCTTGCGCGAGCATGAGCTGGACTTCCTGTTTGGCGCCGAGCAGCGCCAGCAGATCGGCTCCACCGCCGTGGTTGCCCTCAGTCATCAAGGTTTGCATGGCGTGCTGGCCATCGCCAGCCGTGATCCACAGCATTACAAAAGCTCGGTGGGCACGCTGTTCCTGAGCTACATCGCCGAAGTGCTGGGCCGCGTCCTGCCACGCTTCACCAGCGCATTGCGCGCGGTGCGCTAGCCATGGAACGACAACTGGACGCCTACTGCGCTCACCTGCGCAGCGAGCGCCAGGTGTCGCCGCATACCCTGGAAGCCTACCGGCGGGACTTGAACAAGGTCCTGGCGTTCTGCGAGAAACAACACATCGGCAGCTGGAAGGCCCTGGACATCCAGGGTCTGCGCAGCCTGATCGCCCGCCTGCACCAGCAAGGCCAATCCTCCCGCAGCCTGGCGCGCCTGCTGTCGGCGGTACGCGGCCTCTATCACTACCTGAACCGCGAAGGCCTGTGCGACCACGACCCGGCCAACGGCCTGGCGCCGCCCAAGGGCGAACGCCGCCTGCCCAAGACCCTCGACACGGATCGCGCCCTGCAATTGCTCGATGGCGCCGTGGAGGACGACTTCCTGGCCCATCGCGACCAGGCAATCCTCGAACTCTTCTACTCCTCGGGCCTGCGCCTGTCGGAGCTGACCGGGCTTAACCTCGATCAACTGGACCTGGCGGATGGCCTGGTGCAGGTGCTCGGCAAAGGCAGCAAGACCCGCGTATTACCCGTGGGCAAGAAGGCCCGCGAAGCCTTGCTGCTGTGGCTGCCCCTGCGCGCCCTGGCCAACCCGGCGGACGACGCGGTGTTTATCAGCCAGCAAGGCCGGCGCCTCGGGCCCCGGGCCATACAAGTGCGGGTCAAGGCCGCCGGCGAGCGCGAGCTGGGGCAGAACCTGCACCCGCACATGCTCCGGCACTCCTTTGCCAGCCACTTGCTGGAGTCCTCCCAGGACCTGCGTGCGGTGCAGGAACTGCTGGGCCACTCCGACATCAAGACCACCCAGATCTACACCCACCTGGACTTCCAGCACCTGGCAACGGTGTACGACAGCGCCCATCCACGGGCCAAACGCATTAAGGGCAGTGACTCATGAGCATCAAGCTGATCACCTTCGACCTGGACGATACGCTCTGGGATAACGTGCCGGTCATCATCAGCGCCGAGGCATCGATGCGCGAGTGGCTGGCGACCCACGCCACCAAGGTGGGCGACTTGCCCCTGGAGAAGTTTGGCAGCCTGCGCCAGCAGGTGCTGGAGCGTCATCCCGAGCTGAAATATCGCATCAGCGTGTTGCGTCACAAGGTGCTGCAATACGCCTTCGAGGAAGCCGGGTACCCGTTGCCGGAAGCGGCGCAGATGGCGGATGTGTGCTTTGAAGCGTTCATCCATGCCCGGCATCAACTCACCGTATTCCCCGAAGCGGAACCGATGCTGCAAGCACTGCGCCGCGACTATCTGCTGGGGGTGATTACCAACGGTAATGCCGATGTGCAACGTGTGGGGTTGGCGGACTACTTCCACTTTGCACTCCGGGCTGAAGACATTGGTATTGCCAAGCCGGATGCGCGGTTGTTTCAGGAAGCCTTGCAGCGCGGTGGCGTAGCGCCGGGCGCGGCAGTGCATGTGGGTGACCATCCAGGGGATGACATTGCCGGTGCGCAGCAGGCGGGGCTGCGGGCGGTGTGGTTCAACCCGGCAGGCAAGGCCTGGGAGGCCGAGAAATTGCCGGATGCCGAGATTCGCAGCCTGACCGAGCTACCCGACGTGCTAGCCCGCTGGAACGCATAACCTGATGATGAAGGGCTTTTGTGGCGAGGGAGCTTGCTCCCGCTGGGCTGCGAAGCGGCCCCTGAACCAGCCACGACGGCCTTTCTGAAAGACCGCGTCGACCCAACCAGGGGCCGCTTCGCGCCCCAACGGGAGCAAGCTCCCTCGCCACACACGCTCTTCATCCTTGGATGGGTGTTAGCCCTGACCATTTTGTTTCGCCCATGAAAAAGCCCGCAGCGACGGCGGGCTTTTTCAGCAAGCAGACAGCAGGCCTTAGATAGGCCGGCTGCCGTACTTGTTATCCGGCTTCTTCGGTGGATCTGCCACCACGTTAGCCTCGACTTCCTGCACTTTGCCGCCTTTGGCGAGGAATTCTTCCATCGCCCGGGCCAGCGCATCGCGCTCTTTGTTCTTGGCTTCTACGCTCGGCAACTCGTCAACCGACACTGCAGCCTTGGCCTTGCCCTTGGCTGCCGGGACCGGTGCATCGTCGCCACCGTCGTCGTCAGCCACGTCTTCGGCAGCCGCCTCAAGACCTTCCTCGGTTTCGTCGTCGTCGCCTACTTCGAGGTCGTCGTTTTCCAGATCATCGTCGCTCATGTTCTACCTCATGACTTGCGAAAAGCAGATTAGTTATAGCCCAGCTTCGCCGCCTGTCGACGGCCGCCGGAAAAAAATCAACATCCACCGGTTAACCAGTGGCTTATGCCCCATCACCGTGCAAGGTGGCGAGGACTTTACGAGCACCGCCATGATCACGGTGCTCGCCCAGATAAACACCTTGCCAGGTCCCCATCGCCAAGCGGCCGGCCCTTACCGGCAAACTCAGCTGACAGCCCAGCAGACTGGCCTTGAAGTGCGCCGGCAGATCATCCGGCCCCTCGTCGTTGTGTTCATATCCCGCCGTGCCTTGCGGTACCAGCGCATTGAAAAAACGCTCGAAGTCACGGCGAACCGCCGGGTCGGCATTCTCGTTGACCGTCAACGAGGCCGAGGTGTGCTGCAGCCACAAATGCAACAGTCCCACCCGACAGGCCTTCAACTCAGGCAGGCCGGCGAGCAACTCGTCCGTCACCAGATGAAAGCCCCGGGGCTTGGCCCGCAGGGTTATCAGGGTCTGTTGCCACATACAGTTCTCCGCCTATCGGCGCGCATTCTAGCGCGCTCAGGGAAAAAACAAAGTGCCGAATACGCCTACATGCCTGTAAGACATTCGCACACTGAAAAGTGCAGTGCGGATCCCATCACAAAGTCGCAAAAAAACCCATACACCTTTAGCCACAGACAAACCCAAGGCAAAAAAATGCCCGGCAAGCCGGGCATCTTTTTTTCGCGTACTTACAAGTTGTAGCCGCGCTCGTTGTGTTGCGCCAGATCGAGGCCAACCGCCTCTTCTTCTTCGGTCACCCGCAGGCCCATCACCACGTCCAGCACCTTGAGGATGATGTACGTCACGATAGCGGTGTAGATGACGGTGAAGCCGACGCCTTTGGCCTGAACCCAGACCTGTGCGGCAATGTCGGTAGTAGCGGCGTTGAAGCCACCCATCGACGGTGCAGCGAACACGCCGGTCAGGATCGCGCCGAGGATACCGCCGATACCGTGCACGCCGAAGGCGTCCAGGGAGTCGTCGTAGCCCAGTTTGCGTTTCAGGGTAGTGGCGCAGAAGAAGCACACCACACCGGCAGCCAGGCCGATCACCAGGGCGCCCATCGGGCCCACGGTGCCAGCGGCTGGGGTGATTGCCACCAGGCCCGCAACCACACCCGAGGCGATGCCCAGTGCGCTTGGCTTACCGTGGGTGACCCACTCGGCGAACATCCAGCCCAGGGCCGCAGCAGCGGTAGCGATCTGGGTCACCAGCATCGCCATGCCGGCAGTGCCGTTGGCGGCAGCAGCGGAGCCGGCGTTGAAGCCGAACCAGCCGACCCACAGCATGGCCGCGCCCACCAGGGTGTAACCGAGGTTGTGCGGCGCCATTGGGGTGGTTGGGAAGCCTTTACGCTTGCCGAGTACCAGGCACGCTACCAGGCCGGCCACACCGGCGTTGATGTGCACCACGGTGCCGCCTGCGAAGTCCAGCACGCCCCAGTCGCCCAGCAACGAACCCGGACCGCCCCATACCATGTGGGCGATCGGTGCGTAGACCAGGGTGAACCAGACGCCCATGAAGATCAGCATCGCGGAGAACTTCATCCGCTCGGCGAATGCACCGACGATCAGCGCCGGGGTGATGATCGCGAAGGTCATCTGGAAGGTCACGAACACGGCCTCAGGGAACAACGCCGCCGGGCCGGTGATGCTGGCCGGGGTCACACCCGAGAGGAACAGTTTGGACAAGCCACCCACAAACGAGTTGAGGTTGACGACGCCTGCTTCCATACCGGTGGTGTCGAACGCCATGCTGTAGCCGTACACGAACCACAGGATGGTGATCAGGCCGGTGATGGCAAAGCACTGCATCATCACGGAAAGAATGTTTTTGGAGCGAACCATGCCGCCGTAGAACAGCGCGAGGCCTGGAATGGTCATGAACAGCACCAGCGCGGTGGACGTGAGCATCCACGCGGTGTCGCCGGAATTGAGGACTGGAGCAGGTACTGGGTCCGCCGCCATGGCCAGGGCCGGCATTACGAGGGACAACAGGGCTCCTAGCCCTGCGAATTTACGCAGAGTCATATTGTTTTCTCCTGGGGCGTTGGGGTTTGGCGGCTTAGATTGCGTCGGTATCGGTTTCGCCGGTACGGATGCGAATAGCCTGTTCCAGATTGACCACGAAGATCTTGCCGTCACCGATCTTGCCGGTGTTGGCGGCCTTGGTTATCGCCTCGATAACCCGGTCAAGATCCTTGTCGTCAATGGCGACATCAATCTTCACCTTTGGCAGGAAATCGACCACGTATTCCGCGCCGCGATACAGCTCGGTGTGACCCTTCTGCCGACCGAAGCCTTTGACCTCAGTAACGGTAATGCCCTGCACGCCGATCTCGGACAGTGACTCGCGTACATCGTCCAACTTGAACGGCTTGATGATGGCAGTGACTAGCTTCATGAAAACTCTCTCCCGAATTGGTGGACTTGCCCCAGGAAAACAAACCCGTCTCAAGTCTAAGCGCAGTGCCTGGCTTTGTAACGCTTCGTCGCCCTGGCATTTGCCATTGCGACGCTCGCTAACCACTGGTGACGAAACATGTACCGCTGGTCCGTCGGCGCACTGCATCGTCACAGCGACTGCATCAGTGCATGGGTCATGATCGTCTAAGCAGAAAGCTTGCCAGCTCCGTAAAAATCACTGAAATCAGTCCTTTGTTCGCCTGTGCCCACCTACCGGGCGCCACGACAGCGAAGATACGCACGAAAACGGTGCGCGACCGCCCGTCCTCATGCGCGAAAAGCGTGCGCCGCAGGGGCTGGAAAAGACTATAGACGCTGCGTGATACACTGCCGGCCAACAGATTTTCCGGACTATTTCCCATGCTCGCGCCCAAAGACCTCCTCGACGCCCTGAGCGGCCACGCCTCCCGCCTGTTCAGCAGCGACACGCCGCTGCCACGCAATGAAATTGAAAGCCAGTTCAAGGCGCTGCTGCAAAGCGGTTTCAGCAAGCTGGACCTGGTAAGCCGGGAAGAGTTTGATAGCCAGATGGTGGTGCTGGCGCGCACTCGGGCGCGACTGGAAAGCCTTGAGGCCAAGGTGGCGGAGCTGGAAGCGCGATTGGCGCCTGCCGCCGAATAAGCCGGCCCAACCGGGGCAGGTTTCGCCTGTCCCCGTTAAACCGTTGCAACCCTCAGCTCACCCGCTGATACCCGCCGACAACCCCCTTCTTCGACAATACCCACTGCCACAGCTGGATATCCCGCGCGCGAAACGCCCCTGCACACGACAGCAGGTAATAGCGCCACATCCGGTAGAAACGCTGGCCAAAGGTGTCTGCGAAATCCGGCCACGCCAGTTCGAAGTTTTCGCACCAGGCCATCAGCGTCTTGTCGTAGTCGGCGCCAAAGTTGTGCAAATCCTCGGCAACAAATAACCCGTCCATGGCGTCGCCGATCTGCCCGATCGAGGGCAAATCACCGTTGGGAAAGATGTATTTGTCGATCCACGGATCCGGCGTGCTGTTGCGTTGGTTCTTGCCGATAGTGTGTAGCAGGAACAACCCATCGTCTTTCAGGCAGCGGTTGGCGACCTCCATATACGCCCGATGGTTCTTGCGCCCCACATGCTCGAACATGCCGACACTGGCGATATGGTCGAACTGCTCGTCGATATCCCGATAGTCCTGCAGACGAAACTCGATCGGCAGATGTGAATACTTGGCCCGCCCCCACTCCGCCTGCTCCTTGGAGATGGTCACGCCGACACACTCGACCCCATAGTGCTCGGCCGCATGGCTCATGAAACTGCCCCAGCCACAGCCGATATCCAGCACGCGCATGCCCGGCTTGAGCCCCAGTTTTTTACAGATCAGGTCCAGCTTGGCGAACTGCGCCTGCTCCAGGGTGGTGGCATCTTTCCAGTAGCCACAGGTGTAGGTCATGCGCGAGTCGAGCATGCGTGCGTAGAAGTCATTGCCGAGGTCGTAATGTGCTTCGCCGACTTGCCAGGCGCGCTTCTTGTTTTGCAGGTTCAGCCAGCGGGAGCTGAACGCGTGAAACAACAAGGTGGCCGGGTTGGCCTGGTCGATCACGCCGGAGCGCATGAGGCGGAAAAAAAACTCATCCAGCGCCTCGGCGTCCCAGCCGCCATCCATGTAGTCTTCGCCAAGGCCAAGATTGCCCTTGGCCAGGGCGAGATCAAATGTGGCACTGTGGTGCAGTTGCATATCGGCAGCCGATGGCCCGTTGACCTCGATCTGCGCCTGCGCCAGCAACTCCTTAACGAAGCGCGCTCCCTGAGACATCTCATCAGAACCGGAAAAAGAATGACGCGTTTTGTTAAGCACAGTTGCTCTCCAGAAATAGCGTTGCCTTTGATTCATACACTGCGAGAAATCTGGCCATGGAAGCGTCTGGCAAGGCCCTTAAGGCGTCATGGAAGCGCTGGCTGGGAACAGATGTAACAAATCTTATCCAGCCATTTTTTAAAGATATAATGAATTAATATTATGAAAACCATGCAAAATTGGAATGCAAGATGGACATCCGGGCGCTCCGTTATTTCGTAGAAGTCGTCGACCAGCAGAGCTTTACCAAAGCCGCTGTGAAGCTGCACCTGACCCAGCCAACAGTCAGCAAGATGGTGCAGCAATTGGAGTCGAGCCTTGGCCTGAGGCTGCTCGACCGCATGGGAAAACGCTTCACCCTGACGGACGCCGGGGAAATTGTGCTCAAGCGCGCCAAGGAAATGATCGCGCTGCACGATGAAATGACGGTAGAGCTGCAAGACTTGCAGCATGTCGGGCGCGGCGCCCTGCGCATGGGGCTTTCGCCCTCTACCCACCTCGCACTGGCGCCGATTTTTGCGGAGTATCACGCCCGTTACCCGAAGATCGAACTGAAACTGTTCGAAAGCGGCGGCAATATCACCATCCAGGATCTGCGCCAGGGCACGCTGGAGTTCGGCACCATCCTGGACTCGCCGCGCGTGGCGGACATCTGGTCCGAATTCGAATCCATGCCCCTGTTCGAATCGCCACTGTGCCTGCTCGCGCCCCATGACTCGCCCTGGCAAGGCCGCAGCTCGGTGGAGTTGAGCGAACTGCAAGCCTGCGAATTCATCTTTTACGATGACACCTTCACCCTGAACCAATTCGTACTTGATGCCTGTGCGCAAGCCGGTTTTGAGCCGCGGATCAGTGGCCGCAGCAGCCAATGGGACTTTATCGCCTCCCTGGTACGACTGGGCGTGGGCATCACCCTGCTACCCCGGGCATTCTGCGAAACCCTTGATGCGAGCCAGTTCAGCATCGCGGAAATACAGTCGCCGGCGCTGAACTGGCGACTGATGCTGGCGTGGCGGCGCCAGTGCAAATTGTCGTTTGCGGCGCAGGCGTGGTTGACGTTGGCGAAGGAGTTTCTATGTGTGCCGCCGTCGGACCGTTAGCGCGATACGTTCTGTAAAACCTCGCCGCCGCGCGCCGCCATCACTCGACTACCCTTGAAAAACCGCAGGAAGCGGCCACTCATTTCAAGGAACCAGCATGTCCCTCGCCATCGTCCACAGCCGCGCCCAGATAGGCGTCGAAGCGCCCGCCGTCACTGTCGAGGTGCACATGGCCAACGGCTTGCCGTCGCTGACGCTGGTGGGCCTGCCGGAAACCGCCGTCAAGGAAAGCAAAGACCGCGTGCGCAGTGCGATCCTCAACTCTGCGCTGCAATACCCGTCCCGTCGCATCACCCTCAACCTCGCGCCCGCCGACCTCCCCAAGGACGGCGGGCGCTTTGATTTGGCGATTGCCCTGGGGATTCTCGCCGCCAGCGTGCAGGTACCGGCGCTGACCCTCGATAACGTGGAATGCCTGGGCGAGCTGGCGCTGTCCGGCGAGGTGCGGCCGGTGAAAGGTGTGTTGCCGGCAGCCCTGGCGGCGCGCAAGGTCGGGCGCACCTTGATCGTGCCACGGGCCAATGCCGAGGAAGCCTGCCTGGCTTCGGGGTTGAAGGTGATTGCCGTGGATCACCTGCTGCAAGTGGTGGCGCACCTGAACGGTCACGTGCCGATCGAGCCCTTCGTTTCCAGTGGCCTGATGTACTTGAACAAACCCTACCCCGACCTGAGTGAAGTGCAGGGCCAACTGGCGGCCAAGCGTGCGCTGTTGATCGCTGCGGCGGGCGCCCACAACCTGTTGCTCAGCGGGCCACCGGGCACCGGCAAGACCTTGCTCGCCAGCCGTCTGCCGGGGTTGTTGCCGCCCTTGAGTGAACAGGAAGCACTGGAGGTGGCGGCGATTCAATCGGTGGTCAGCCTGGCGCCGCTGAGCCATTGGCCACACCGGCCATTTCGCCAGCCGCATCATTCGGCATCCGGCCCGGCGCTGGTGGGCGGCGGCTCGAAACCGCAGCCGGGGGAAATAACCCTGGCCCATCACGGTGTGTTGTTTCTCGACGAGTTGCCGGAGTTTGATCGCAAGGTCCTGGAGGTGCTGCGTGAGCCGCTGGAGTCCGGGCATATCGTGATTTCCCGCGCTCGCGACCGGGTGCGTTTCCCGGCGCGCTTTCAGTTGGTGGCGGCAATGAACCCCTGCCCTTGCAGCTATGTGGGCGAGCCCAGTGGGCGCTGTCGCTGCACGCCGGAGCAGATTCAGCGCTATCGCAACAAACTCTCGGGGCCGCTGCTGGACCGGATTGACCTGCACGTGACCGTCGCCCGGGAAAGCACCGCGCTGAACCCGGGCATACAGTCCGGTGATGACACCGCCAGCGCCTCCGTCCTCGTCGCCGATGCCCGGGACCGCCAACAACGGCGCCAGGGCTGCGCCAATGCGTTTCTCGACCTGCCGGGGCTACGCCAGCACTGCAAACTGAAAAAGGCTGATGAAGGCTGGCTGGAAAGCGCCTGCGAACGGCTGACGCTGTCGTTGCGGGCAGCCCATCGCCTGCTCAAGGTCGCCCGCACCCTGGCCGACCTGGAACAAGTGGAAGCCATCGCCCGCCATCATCTGGCGGAGGCCTTGCAGTACCGCCCTGCTAGCGCGTCCTAGGCAACGCCAGGAGCAGCCCCGCCACTTCCATCACCTCATCCATCACCGCTTCAGCTGACTTAACGGAGGGTTTGAGCAACAAGTCATCGGCATAGCCCATCGCTACGGCAAAGAGTTGTCGCGCAGCGCGCTTGGGCGACTCACAGCGAAACACCTTGGATGCCACACCGTGCTCGATGATCTCGGTGAGCATGGCTTGCCATTGGGCGTTGATCACCAGGTAGGCCTGGGCCAATGGCTCGTCATGCATGGCTTCGTCCCAGGCATCCAGCCACAGCGCCCAACCGGCGTCTGCCGTGGAGGGCAGGCAGTCACGCAGGAAACCTTCGAGGGCTTCCAATGGTGGCAGATCCACCAGCGGCGCCCTCACCTCGTCCAGCTGCTCGTTGGCGAACCGCACGAACGCTTCGCGGCGCAGTTCTTTCCAGTCGCTGAAGTAGTGATAGACGTGGCTGCGGGACAGCCCGGCATGCTCCGCCAGGTCGCGGGTGGAAACATCGGCAAACCCTTTGCTGCGAAACAGCTCCAGGGCGGCGGCGATGATCTGGTCTTTACGGTCGATACGCGACATGAGGCTTTTCCTTCAGGCACCGGCAGATCGACGGCGCTTGCTTTTTGAGCGGTCGCTCAATGATACTTGAGCAGTCGCTCAATAATAGCGTTTATCTCACTCTCGGTGCACCCCCATGTCATCCGTAACACCCCAGATCCTGATCGAAGAAAGCAAAAAGATCGGGCAACAATCCGCCAGCCAAACCCTCAAGGCGATCGCCAAGGCCTATCCCGGCAAGTTGTTCTGCACCTTGTCGCTGGTGGCCCTGGAGAACGCATTGCTGCTGGCCTACCCACTGTTTGCGGGGTTCGCGGTGGACTCGATCATCCGCGACGATGCCGGCAGCGCGCTGTTCTACGCCGCCGTGGTGCTGGCGTTCTGGGTGGTCGGGGCGGCGCGACGGGCGCTGGATACGCGCACCTTCACCCGTATCTACGCGGACCTGGCGGTGCCGGTGATTCTCAACCAGCGCCTGCAAAACCACAGCACCTCACGGGCGGCTGCGCGGGTGGTGTTGGCGCGGGACTTTGTGGATTTCTTCGAAAAACACGTGCCGATCATCGCGACGGCGCTGGTTTCCATCGTCGGTGCGGCAGTGATGCTGTTGGTGATCGAGCCGTGGATCGGCCTGGCGTGCCTGACCGCGCTGGTGCTGTGCACAACCTTGTTGCCACGTTTCGCCCGGCGCAATCAGGAACTGCATGAGCGCTTGAATGACCGCCTGGAAAAGGAAATCGGCCTGGTGGAAAAGGTCGGCGCACAGACCTTGCAGCGCCACTACCAGGTGCTGTCACGCCTGCGCATCTGGCTGTCGGACCGCGAGGCCGCAGCGTTCCTGTTTATCGGTACGCTGGCGGCACTGCTGTTTGTGGTTGCCATCAGCCAGCTGGCGCTGTCGCCGGCGGTCAAGGCCGGCCACGTGTATGCGGTGATGACTTACCTGTGGACCTTTGTCAGCAGCCTGGATGAAGCGCCAGGGATGGTTGATCAACTGGCGCGACTCAAGGACATTGGCAAGCGTGTGGACCCGGGGCTGGGCGACCGATCCGACGTTTGACGCGTCGGGTAGGCCGTCATCGCGGGCAAGCCCGGCTCCCACAGTGGACCGCGTACTCCAGAACAACACGGTCAACTGTGGGAGCGGGCTTGCCCGCGATGAGGCCCGAACAGTCAATCAACGAAACCGGTCAACCTCATGCCGCAAGCCCGCCGCCAGGGTCTCCAGTTCCTTGGCGGTGATCGCAAGGTTGGACACCACTTCACGCTGCTCGCTGTTGGCCAGGGCGATGCTCTGCAAGTTGCTGCTCAGCAGGGTCGCCGTGCTGCTCTGCTCCTGGGTCGCCGTGGTAATGGCCGCAAACTGCTGGCCCGCCGAGCGGCTTTGCTCGTCGATCCGCGCCAGCGCAGAGGCGACGTCAGCGTTGCGAGCCAGGCCTTCCTGCATCAGCACGTTGCCTTGTTCCATGGTGCTGATGGCGTTGCCGGTTTCCTGCTGGATACTCTGGATCATCCCGGAAATCTCATCCGTGGCCTGACGAGTGCGCGATGCGAGGTTGCGCACTTCATCGGCCACCACCGCAAACCCGCGCCCCTGCTCACCGGCCCGCGCCGCTTCGATGGCTGCGTTGAGCGCCAGCAGGTTGGTCTGTTCGGCAATCGCGGTGATTACGCCAACAATCCCGCCGATCTCCTGGGAGCGCTGGCCCAGGGTGTTGATCACCGTGGCGGTGCTGTTCAGCGCGGTGGCGATGTGTTCCAGGGACGACGACGCTTCCTGCATCGAGGTGCGGCCGATCCTGGTTTGCTGGGCATTGTCCTGGGCCAGGCGTTCGGTGTTGCCCATGTTGTCGGCGATGTTCAGCGAGGTGGCGCTGAACTCCTCCACCGCGCCGGCCATGCTGGTGATTTCGCCGGACTGTTGCTCCATGCCTTCATACGCACCGCCGGACAACCCCGACAGTGCCTGGGCGCGGCTGTTCACGTCTTCAGCCGCCTTGCGGATATGCGACACCATGGTCGACAGCGCTTCGCCCATCTGGTTGAAACTGCGGGCTAGTTGGCCGATTTCGTCATGGCTGGAAACGTTCAGCCGTGCGCTCAAATCACCGGCGCCCAGGGCTTCGGCCTGACGCACCAGGTCGCCCAATGGCTGCAACTTGCTGCGCAGCAACCAGACCGCCGCGCCCACCGCCAGCAGCATCGCGAGCAAGCTGCCGATCGCCAGGCGAATCCCCACCGACCAGGTCACCGCGCGAATTTCGGCTTTCGGCATGCTCGCCACCACCGACCACGGGCCGCCTTCAAACGGCACGGCAACGCTGTAGAAGTCTTCGTTTTTGTCGCTCCAGAAACGGCCTTTTCCAGGTTTGGCGGCCAGGTCGAGCATCACCGGAATCGACTGATCCAGCGCCTGCACGCCAGCGGGCGGTACCAGCCAGTGCTTCTGCTCGTCCAGCAGCGCCAGGGAACCGGTCTGGCCGATGCGGAAGCGCTTGAGGTTGTCGAACTGGGCGTTCTGCGCATCGGTGTAGTCGAAGCCGACAAACAGCACCGCAATCACTTTGCCGCTGGCGTCCCGCACCGGGCTGTACTGGGTCATGTAGGAGCGATCGAACAACACCGCACGGCCAACGTAGCCCTGCCCGCCCAGCAAACGTTGATAGGCCGGATGCTGGTGATCCAGCGCCGTACCGATGGCGCGGCTGCCATCCTGCTTGGTCAGGGAGGTGCTGACGCGGATAAAGTCCTCGCCGCTGCGTACGAACAAGGTCGCCACGCCGCCGGACATCTGCTTGAACTCATCGACTTCAGCGAAGTTGTTGTTGAGCACTTCCTCGCCCAGGTACAGGCCCGGCGTCTGCACGCCCGCCACCGTCACCGGTTGCTCAGGGCGCGTACTCAAGCCGGCGCTGAAGCGCTTTTCAAACAGCCCGCTCAAACGCTGGGTACTTTCGCGCAAGGTGCTGTGGAAGGTATTGAGCTGGTCGGCCAGCAAGCGGGCCTCGCTGGCCAGGTGCTCCTCGCGGGTGTCGAGGTTGGCGGAGTCCAGCGAACGCAACGCGAATACCGTGCTGCCGCTGATGACGACAGCCAGTATCACGGCGAGGGCAAGCCCCAGTTGAGAGGCAATCCGGGCGCGAGGTTGAGACATGAAGGCTCCTGGCCGAGGCCAGGATCATCCTGATCTCATAGCGCTGCTCGGCAAAATTCTAATAGGGGAAACGTTGCAGAACGGTAGTTCCAACAACCCTACTTCGGCGGGTAGGCTCAATACTTGAGCGAATCACAGGGGTATCGCGCAAACGATTGCTGGCCGGTGCGCAATCCACTCAGTCGAGGCGCTCGACCTGGGGCAATTCCATGGCCTGCACTTCGCCCTGGAGAAAGTCACCCAGCCGTCGCAAACGCTCGCCACCCGGCCGGGTCTTCGGCCACACCAGATAGTAATTTTCCCCACTGGCCACAGCGGTGGGCCATGGCAGACTCAGGCGGCCCTGGGCCACGTCTTCGGCCACCATCAGCAAGTCGCCCATGGACACGCCGTACCCTCGGGCGGCGGCGATCATGCCCAACTCCAAGGTGTCGAACACCTGCCCGCCCTTGAGCGAAACCTGGGATGACAGCCCCATGCGCTCCAGCCAGTTGCGCCAGTCACGACGGTCCGGCGTCGGGTGCAGCAGTTCGGCAGAGGCCAGGCGCGCAACGTCCCAGGGTCCGTCGCTCAACAGGTTCGGCGCGCCCACCGGAATCAGCAACTCCGGAAACAGGTAGCTGGCTTCCCAGTCCGGCGGGAAATGCCCGTTGCTCAGCAACACCGCGCAATCGAATGGTTCCTGGTTGAAATCCACCTCATCGACGCTCATCCAGGCGCTGGTCAGTTGCACTTCATTGCCCGGCTGCAGGTGCCGGAAGCGACTGAGGCGCGCCAGCAGCCAGCGCATGGTCAGGGTGGACGGCGCCTTCATGCGCAAGATGTCGTCCTCGGCATTCAAGGTATGGCAGGCGCGCTCCAGGGCCGCAAAGCCTTCACGCACGCCCGGCAGCAACAGGCGCGCTGCCTCGGTGAGTTGCAAGGTGCGGCCGCTGCGCTGGAACAGGCGGCAGGCGAAATGCTCTTCCAGGGTACGAATGTGCCGGCTCACCGCACTTTGGGTAATCGACAACTCTTCCGCCGCCCGGGTGAACGAGTTGTAGCGGGACGCAGCTTCAAACGCGCGCAAGGCGTAAAGAGGAGGAAGACGACGAGACATGGCGAAAACTCCGACGGCGCAAGATCGAAACCCTACCAGAATCATTCAGGCATGAGTTTTAATCATGCGAATCATCGGATTTATCCCTTTGTGCAATGCGCTGTGGGCGCCGAGAATCAACCCTTCCACCCTTCCCTGACTTTTTGAGCGTGATGATCATGCAGCATCCTGCACGTACCGAACTCTGGGCCATTCTGCGGCTGTCAGGGCCGCTGATTGCCTCACAGTTGGCCCACATGCTGATGGTGCTGACCGACACCCTGATGATGGCCCGCCTGAGCCCCGAGGCCCTGGCCGGCGGAGGCCTGGGTGCGGCGAGCTATTCGTTCGTGTCGATTTTCTGCATCGGCGTGATCGCTGCCGTGGGCACGCTGGTCGCGATCCGCCAGGGCGCCGGCGACATCGAGGGCGCCACCCGCCTGACCCAGGCCGGGCTGTGGCTGGCCTGGTTGATGGCGCTGGTGGCTGGTTTGCTGCTGTGGAACCTCAAGCCAGTGCTGCTGATGTTCGGCCAGACCGAAACCAACGTCGCGTCCGCCGGCCAGTTCCTGACCATCCTGCCGTTCGCCCTGCCCGGCTACCTGACGTTCATGGCCTTGCGCGGCTTCACCAGCGCTATCGGCAAGGCCACGCCGGTGATGGTGATCAGCCTGGGCGGCACGGTGATCAACTACCTGCTCAACCACGCGTTGATCGAAGGCATGTTCGGCCTGCCGAAACTCGGGCTGGTGGGCATTGGCCTGGTCACCGCCATCGTTGCCAACTGCATGGCCCTGGCGCTGATCTGGTACATCAAATACAACCGTGCCTACGACGCGTATCCGCTGCGCAAGGGTCTGCTGCGGCCCAACCTGCATTACCTGCGGGAACTGTGGCGCCTGGGCCTGCCGATTGGTGGCACCTATGCGGTGGAAGTCGGGCTGTTTGCGTTCGCCGCGCTGTGCATGGGCACCATGGGCAGCACGCAGCTGGCTGCGCACCAGATCGCCCTGCAGATCGTGTCGGTGGCGTTCATGGTGCCGGCGGGCATGTCGTACGCGATCACCATGCGTATCGGCCAGCATTACGGTGCCGGGCAGTTGCTGGAAGCGCGGCTGGCCGGGCGAGTTGGCATAGGCTTTGGCGCAGTGGTGATGCTGGGCTTTGCAGCGGTGCTGTGGTTGTTCTCGCACCCACTGATCAGCCTGTTCCTCGACCAGCATGACCCAGCGTTTCGCGACGTGATCAACCTCGCCGTCAGCCTGCTGGCGGTGGCCGCATGGTTTGAGCTGTTCGACGGCGTGCAGACCATCGCCATGGGCTGCATTCGCGGGCTCAAGGATGCCAAGACCACCTTCCTGGTCGGGCTGGGCTGCTACTGGCTGATCGGCGCACCGGCCGCATGGTTGATGGCGTTCAATCTCGGCTGGGGGCCGACGGGCGTTTGGTGGGGCCTGGCCCTGGGCCTGGCGTGCGCGGCAGTCAGCCTGACCTGGGCGTTTGAACGGAAGATGAAGCGGATGATTCGCCAGGAGCCTGAAACCCACCAAGGATTTCAAGCCGCGCAGCCGGAGTAACGGCTGTACTCGGTCAAATGTGGGAGCGGGCTTGCTCGCGAATGCGGTGGGTCAGCCATGCATTGGTTGGCTGAAATACCGCATTCGCGAGCAAGCCCGCTCCCACATTTTTGATCGGGTTCACAACATCAGATCACGCCGCCCACCAGTTCCTGGCTGTCACCAAACGTCAGGTAGTCCACCAGTTCCGCCAACGGCAACGGCTTGCTGATCAGGTAACCCTGGGCCTGATCGCAGCCGAACAACCGCAGCAACGCCAGTTGCTCGGCGGTTTCCACGCCCTCGGCGACCACTTCCAGGTTCAGGTTATGAGCCAGGTTGATCATGGCGTGCACCAGCTTGCGATTCTCTTCGCGCTCTTCCATGCCGCCGACAAAGCTCTTGTCGATCTTCAGCAAGGCAATCGGCAGGCTGTTGAGGTGCACGAACGACGAAAAGCCGGTGCCAAAGTCATCCAGGGAAAAGCGCACACCCAGGCGGCCCAGCGCATCCATGGTCTGCTTGACCAGGTCGCTGCGGCGCATCACGGCGGTTTCCGTCAGCTCAAATTCCAGCCACTGGGCTTCCACGCCGCGCTCGGCAATCAGCCGGCTGAGGGTGCTGAGCAGTTGGCTGTCCTGAAACTGGCGGAACGACAGGTTGACCGCCATGTGCAACGGCGCAATCCCGCGTTCGCGCAGGTCCTGCATGTCGCGCAGGGCCCGGGAAATCACCCAGTAGCCCAGCGGCACGATCAAGCCGCTCTGCTCGGCCAGCGGCACGAACTCGCTCGGCGGCAACAGGCCGCGCTCACCGTGGCGCCAGCGCACCAGTGCTTCCAGGCCGACGATATGCCCATCGTCGAGGTCCAGGCGGGGCTGGTAATGCAGCTCCAGTTCGTCACGACGCAACGCCCGGCGCAGCTCGCTTTCAAGGTCGGCGAGGCTGCGGGCATTGCGGTTGATGCGTTCGTTGAAGATATGAAAGGTGCAGCCCTGGGTGCTTTTGGCTTGCTGCATGGCGATGTGGGCGTGCCACATCAACGGGTCGGCGCCGGCCTTGGCGCGGGCATGGGCCACGCCGAGGCTACAACCGATCAGCAGGCTTTCGCCATCGACCCAATAGGGTTCGGCCATGGCTTCGACGATGCGCTCGGCCATCCATTCGGCGCGCTGGGGCGCACGGCGGGTATCGATCAGCAGGGCAAATTCGTCGCTGCCCAGGCGCGCCAGTTGATCGCCGGCCTCCAGCTGGCTCTTGAGCCGCGAGACCACTTGCAGGATCAGCCGGTCGCCGGCCTGGTGGCCGAGGGCGTCGTTGGCGTGACGGAAGTTGTCCAGGTCGAGGTGGCCGAGGGCAACGCCACGGCCTTCGTTTTCCGCCAGGCGGGCGGTCAGCAGGGTCTGGAAGCCCTGGCGGTTGGCGATACCGGTCAGCGGGTCCTGTTCGGCCAGGCGTTGCAGGGTGTTTTCCAGTACACCGCGCTCGCGCACATGCCGCAGGCAACGGCGCAATGTATCGACATCCAATGCATTCAGGATCAGCCAGTCGCTGACGCCGAGGGGTGAAACCAGGGGTTCCTCTTCCAACAGCAATACCGTTGGCAAGCTGCAGCGACCGGGGCCGGGCTGAAGGTTGGCCGTGGTCAACAGCACCGCGCTGTGATCGTCGTCGAACAGGTTGCTCACAGACTCCCAGTTTGGCGCGCTGATCAGCACAGCTCCGTCGCCCATCGGCGCCAGGCACTCGCGCAATAACGCTGCCCACGCTGGCTCATCGGCCAGTAGCAGCAAACGCAAGGGTTCGACAGGCGTAGACAAGCTAGCTCCCTAGACTCTGCAAAATTTCGTTGGCGGCGGGCATTATGACGTGCGCCCCGATAATGACCAATGATATGGGTTATCAAATGCGCACTGTGCAGCTCTAGACCGAACAATAGTCCTAAATACCCTGCACATCCTGCGGCAAAGTAACAAAACCGGCAAATTTAGATCGAGTGGTACGTCACACTGTCGTTCAGAGGCAGCAGAATCTTGCCAGCCTGTTAAAATGCCCGCCCTTTTGATCAATGACCTCCTGAATTTCGTATGTCCCGACTCAATCCCCGGCAGCAAGAAGCCGTGAACTACGTCGGCGGCCCTCTATTGGTGCTCGCCGGTGCCGGTTCCGGCAAGACCAGCGTGATCACCCGCAAGATCGCGCACCTGATCCAGAGCTGTGGCATCCGTGCCCAGTACATCGTCGCCATGACCTTTACCAACAAGGCGGCGCGGGAAATGAAAGAGCGCGTCGGCACCCTGCTCAAGGGTGGCGAAGGCCGTGGCCTCACCGTGTGTACCTTCCACAACCTGGGGCTGAACATCATCCGCAAGGAGCACGTGCGGTTGGGCTACAAGCCGGGCTTCTCGATCTTTGACGAGACAGACGTCAAGGCGCTGATGACCGACATCATGCAGAAGGAATACGCGGGCGACGACGGCGTCGACGAGATCAAGAACATGATCGGCTCGTGGAAAAACGACCTGATCCTGCCCGCCGAAGCCCTGGAAGCTGCGCGCAACCCCAAGGAGCAGACTGCCGCCATTGTCTACACCCACTACCAGCGCACGCTGAAGGCGTTCAACGCGGTGGACTTCGACGACCTGATCCTGCTGCCGGTGAAGCTGTTCCAGGAACACGCCGACATCCTCGAAAAGTGGCAGAACAAAGTCCGCTACCTGCTGGTGGACGAATACCAGGACACCAACGCCAGCCAATACCTGCTGGTGAAGCTGCTGATCGGCAAGCGCAACCAGTTCACCGTGGTGGGCGATGACGACCAGTCGATCTACGCCTGGCGCGGCGCCCGCCCGGAAAACCTGATGCTGCTCAAGGACGACTACCCGTCCCTGAAAGTGGTGATGCTGGAGCAGAACTACCGCTCCACCAGCCGCATCCTGCGTTGCGCCAACGTGCTGATCTCCAACAACCCCCACGAGTTTGAAAAACAACTGTGGAGCGAGATGGGCCACGGGGACGAGATCCGCGTGATCCGCTGCCGCAACGAAGACGCCGAAGCCGAGCGCGTGGCCGTCGAACTGCTCACCCTGCACCTGCGTACCGACCGGCCCTACAGCGATTTCGCGATCCTGTACCGCGGCAACTACCAGGCCAAGCTGATCGAGCTGAAGCTGCAGCACCACCAGATTCCGTATCGCCTGTCGGGCGGCAACAGCTTTTTCGGACGCCAGGAAGTGAAAGACCTGATGGCCTACTTCCGGCTGATCGTGAACCCGGACGACGACAACGCCTTCCTGCGGGTGATCAACGTCCCACGCCGGGAAATCGGTTCGACTACCCTGGAAAAGCTCGGCAACTACGCCACCGAACGCAAGATCTCGATGTACGCCGCCACCGACGAAATCGGCCTGGGCGAGCACCTCGACACTCGTTTCACCGACCGCCTGGCGCGCTTCAAGCGCTTCATGGACAAGGTGCGCGAGCAGTGCGCCGGCGAAGACCCGATCAGCGCCCTGCGCAGCATGGTCATGGACATCGACTACGAGAACTGGCTGCGCACCAACAGCTCCAGCGACAAGGCTGCCGATTACCGCATGGGCAACGTGTGGTTCCTGATCGAGGCGTTGAAAAATACCCTGGAGAAGGACGAAGAAGGCGAGATGACCGTCGAGGACGCCATCGGCAAGCTGGTGCTGCGGGACATGCTTGAACGCCAGCAGGAAGAGGAAGACGGCGCCGAAGGCGTGCAGATGATGACCTTGCATGCGTCCAAGGGCCTTGAATTCCCTTACGTGTTCATCATGGGCATGGAAGAGGAAATCCTCCCGCACCGCTCCAGCATCGAAGCCGACACCATCGAGGAAGAACGGCGCCTGGCCTACGTGGGCATTACCCGCGCGCGTCAGACATTGGCCTTCACCTTTGCCGCCAAGCGCAAGCAGTACGGCGAGATCATCGATTGTGCCCCGAGCCGGTTCCTCGACGAACTGCCGCCGGACGACCTGGCCTGGGAAGGCAACGACGACACACCGACCGAAGTCAAAGCCGTTCGCGGCAACACCGCCCTGGCGGATATACGCGCGATGTTAAAGCGCTAGAATCGACTACTTTTTAATCTACTTTCGGCGCGTGTTGCGCCAACAGAGGAAGCTTTCGTGGAAGCACTGCACAAGAAAATTCGCGAAGAAGGCATCGTGCTTTCCGATCAGGTACTCAAGGTCGACGCCTTTCTGAACCACCAGATCGACCCGGCGCTGATGAAACTGATCGGTGACGAGTTTGCTGCGTTGTTCAAGGATTCGGGCATTACCAAGATCGTCACCATCGAAGCCTCGGGCATTGCACCGGCGATCATGACCGGCCTGAACCTCGGCGTGCCGGTGATTTTCGCCCGCAAGCAACAGTCCCTGACCCTGACCGAAAACCTGCTGTCGGCGACGGTGTATTCCTTCACCAAGAAAACCGAAAGCACCGTGGCGATTTCCCCGCGCCACCTGACCAGCAGCGACCGCGTGCTGATCATCGATGACTTCCTGGCCAACGGTAAGGCGTCCCAGGCGCTGATCTCGATCATCAAACAGGCCGGCGCGACCGTTGCAGGTTTGGGGATCGTGATCGAGAAGTCGTTCCAGGGTGGCCGTGCGGAGCTGGATGCCCAGGGTTACCGGGTTGAGTCGCTGGCGCGGGTGCAGTCGTTGGCGGGTGGGGTTGTGACCTTTATCGAGTAATCGGTGCGGGCACGGTTAAACATGTGGGAGCGGGCTTGCTCGCGAAAGCGGTGTGTCAGTCACCGGATAGGTCGACTGATCCACCGCTTTCGCGAGCAAGCCCGCTCCCACATTTGATCTCCTGTGTTTGTTAGTGCGCGGTAGCTTGTAGGCCCGCTAGCAACAGGCGCTGATACAAGTCCTCCTTCAACCCCTCCGGCTTATCCAGTCGCATCCGTACCAAATGCTCGGGAAACGCTTCCGGCTCCGGTGCATCCAGCGCCGCCTTGCCCAGCTCCAGAATCTCCGTCAGCTTGAATTTGCTCTTGAGCCAGTTCAACGCCCGCAACAAATCCCGCTCTTCATCCGTGAAGTCACTGCCCAGCGGATACTCCGGGAACAGCCGTGGATGCCGCGCCTGAATCCCCTGCAAACGCTCCGGCGTGTTGTCGGCAAACCGCGGATCCAGCTGGAAATCCTTCGGCAACTTCCCGGCCTTCTGCGCCTGTTCGATCAAATCTTCCTGGAACCGTGAGTCGGTGATATTCAGCAGCGCCTCGATCACCCTGGCATCAGTCTGCCCGCGTAAATCCGCGATGCCGTATTCGGTGATGACGATGTCTCGCAGGTGCCGGGGAATCGTGCAGTGCCCGTATTCCCAGACGATATTGGAACTGACCTCGCCGCCCGATTCGCGCCAGCTGCGCAGGATCAGGATCGAGCGCGCGCCTTCCAGCGCATGGCCCTGGGCGACAAAGTTGTATTGCCCGCCAACACCGCTGAGCACGCGGCCGTCTTCCAACTGGTCGGCCACGCCCGCGCCCAACAGGGTCACGGTAAACGCGCTGTTGATGAAGCGCGCATCCAGGCGCTGCAAACGCTTGAGTTCTTCCTGGCCGTACAGCTCGTTGATGTAGCTGATGCGGGTCATGTTGAATTCCAGGCGCTTGCTCTGCGGCAAGTCCCGCAAACGCTCGTAAAAGCTACGAGGCCCGAGGAAGAAGCCGCCATGCACCGAGATACCGTCGGTCTGTGCCGCTTCGTCCAGGGTGCCGGCGTTGGCCCGCTCCTGGGTCGCGACGTCCGGGTATACCTTGCGCCGCACAATCCCGGCATCGGCCAGCACCAGCAGGCCGTTGACGAACATTTCGCTGCAACCGTACAGCCCACGGGCAAACGGTGCGACGCCGCCTTCGTGGCTGATCAGCGGTGCCCATTGGTACACATCCAGGTCGGTAAGCAACAGGCGATACGCCTCGTTATCGGCCTGGCGCGCCAGCAAGGCCGCAGTCAGTGCATCGCCCATGGAGCCGATGCCGATCTGCAAGGTGCCGCCGTCGCGCACCAGGGTGCTGGCGTGCAAACCGATAAAGTGATCCTGGAAACCCACCGGCATGTTCGGGGTGGAGAACAGCGTGGTGCTGTCCTTCTCGTCGATCAGGAAGTCGAACTCATCCATGCCCAGCTCGGCGTCACCGGGCATGTAGGGCAAATCACTGTGAACCTGGCCCACCACCAGGATGGTTTCACCGGCCTCGCGGCGCTTGGCGATCATCGGCAACAGGTCGAGGGTGATGTCGGGGTTGCAGCTCAGGCTCAGGCGATCCGGATGTTCGGCGCTGCTGGCCACCAGTTGCGCGACGAGGTTCAGGCCGGCGGCATTGATATCACGGGCGGCGTGGCTGTAGTTGCTGCTGACGTAATCCTGCTGCGCCGAAAGGCTGTGGAGCAAACTGCCGGGCTGCATGAAGAACTGCTGCACGTGAATGTTCGACGGCAGGCTGTCCTTGCGCAGTGCGGCGAGGAAGTCCAGCTCGGGATAGTCACCGAAGACCCGTTCGATAAAGGGCTCGAGAAAGCGCTTCTGCAAACCATCGCCCAAGGTAGGGCGACCCAGGGCCAGGGCGGTGTAGATGGTCAGCGCCCGGTCCGGCAACTTGGCGATACGCCGGTACAGCGCGTTGACGAACAGGTTGGGTTTGCCCAGGCCCAGGGGCATGCCCATGTGAATATGCGCCGGCAGCCGTGCCAGTACGTCGTCGACTGCTTGCTCGATTGAACACAACTGCACCATCCGACTTCTCCCGAACATTCCATGAATTGGGGTTGGACCGAGCTTGCCGGGTCTTTGCTGCAAAGAACAGCCTCAAAAGGCAAATCGCGGGCACAAAAAAGCCGCTGGTCAGCGGCTCTTTTGGCGAAGATCGGTTTATTTCAGACCCGACATCTTCTCGATCGCGCCTTTAAGCTCGGCATCCGAGCAATCGGCGCAGGTGCCTTTTGGCGGCATGGCGTTCAGACCGGTAATGGCCTTGGCCAGCAGGCCATCGAGGCCACCCTGATGGTCCGCGCGGTCTTTCCAGGCGGCGGTATCACCGATTTTCGGTGCGCCCAACAGGCCGGTACCGTGGCAAGCGTTGCAGTGCTTGGCGATTACGTCATCCGGCGATTTCGCACCGCCGCCGCCGCCGCCCGCAGCCACTGCCACTTCCATCCCCTTGCACTCTTGCCCCTGGACGCACACCTGGCCTACAGGCTCCAGGCGCTTGGCAATTTCATCATTGGTCGCAGCTTGAGCGCTGACAGCCCATAGGGCCAGTACGGTTGCTGGTGCAGCCAGCATTTTCATAATTAGGTTCACGCGTTCACCCTCAATGGTGGCTATTCACGCCTGCGGCCACGGTTTCGCAGGCGGCGAAAGTATAACGGTTAGCCCGCCCCGCCGAAACAACCCTATTAACCAAGGGGAGATTCAGCAAGACAGAATGCTGCTGCGGGCGTCTCTGCGACATAGGCAGGACGCCTCTTTTCTTAAAAGTTCGCGGGTGTGGCTGCGCTGATTAGTCGCGCCGGCACTTCGAACGGATTGCGAAAACGGTGCGGCTTGGTGCTTTCAAAGTAGTAGCTATCGCCGGCTTCGAGCACAAAAGTTTCAAGGCCGACCACCAGTTCCAGGCGACCTTCTACCAGGATCCCGGTTTCCTCGCCCTCGTGGGTGAGCATCTCTTCGCCGGTATCAGCACCTGGCGGGTAGATCTCGTTGAGGAACGCAATCGCCCGGCTCGGGTGCGCGCGGCCCACCAGTTTCATGGTGACGGCGCCGTCGGAGATATCGATCAGCTCATTGGCTTTATAGACGATCTGGGTCGGTTTTTCCTGGAGGATCTCCTCGGAAAAGAACTCCACCATCGACATGGGAATGCCGCCCAGCACCTTGCGCAAGGAGCTGATGGAGGGGCTGACACTGTTTTTCTCGATCATCGAAATGGTGCTGTTGGTGACGCCCGCGCGCTTGGCTAGCTCACGCTGGGAAAGACCTTTCAGTTTACGGATGGATTGCAGTCGTTCGCCGACGTCCAATGCAGGAGCCTCCTAGGATTCAGGCGTTGTTGTAATTGAGCGTTATCATGGCGACAGCGTTCAGTATTTACAACACTTTGGCCTAAATCCCGGGATCTGCCATTCGTGGGTGCCGCTCAAGCGCCGGAATAGAGCCGTGGCACTCGGCGCAGGTTGCAGAAGATCTGGTACGGAATGGTGTCGGCGGCGGTGGCAACGTCACTGGCGAGGATGTTTTTGCCCCACAATTCGACGGTGGAACCGAGCCCGGCCTGGGGCACGTCGGTCAGGTCGACACACAGCATGTCCATCGACACACGGCCCAGCAACTGGCTGCGCTGGCCGGCCACCAGCACCGGGGTGCCGGTGGGTGCGTGGCGCGGGTAGCCGTCGGCGTAGCCCATGGCAACTACCCCGATGCGCATCGGTTTCGGGGTAATGAACCTGGCGCCGTAGCCCACAGGTTCGCCGGCCGGCAGTTCACGTACGCAGATGACTTTCGATTCGAGGGTCATCACCGGCTGCAAACGCGCGGCGATGGCCTGGTCTTCGCCAAACGGCGTGGCGCCGTAGAGCATGATGCCCGGGCGTACCCAGTCACTGGAAACGTTCGGCCAGCCCAGCACCGACGGCGAGTTGCGCAGGCTGACCTGGGCCGACAAGCCCTGGCGCGCCGCTTCAAACACCGCTACTTGCTCTTCGCTGCTGGTGCTGTCCAGCTCATCGGCGCGGGCGAAGTGGCTCATCAGCACGATCTTCGCGACTTTGCCGCTGGCCAGCAGGCGCTGGTAAGCGTCGTGATAATCCTTGGGGTGCAAGCCAACGCGGTGCATGCCCGAATCAAGCTTGAGCCAGACGGTCAGCGGCTTGCTGAGTTGCGCCTGTTCAATCGCGTCCAGCTGCCACAGCGAATGCACCACGCACCAGAAATCATGCTCGATGATCAGCGGCAGCTCGTCGGCTTCGAAAAAACCTTCGAGCAACAGCACCGGCCCGCGAATCCCGGCAGCCCGCAGCTCCAGCGCTTCCTCGATGCAGGCCACGGCAAACCCGTCCGCCTCGGCTTCCAGCGCCTGGGCAACACGCACGGCACCGTGGCCGTAGGCATCCGCCTTGATCACGGCGAGGGCCTTGGCCCCACCCGTGACTTCACGGGCCAGTTGGTAGTTATGGCGCAGGGCTTGGAGGTCGATCAGGGCACGGGCAGGACGCATGGCGGCAGGCTTCTAGGCGGCGGTGGGAAGAAAAAACCGGTACCCGCTGACAACGCAGGCACCGGGAGAGGATTTTTTGCTTACGGCAGAGCGGCCACAACCGACAGCTCCACCAGGATTTCCGGTTCGCAGAGTTTCGCTTCAACCGTGGCACGGGCCGGCGCGACGCCTTTTGGCAGCCACTTGTCCCATACCGCGTTCATCCCGGCGAAATCGGCGTCAATGTCTTTCAGGTAGATGGTCACCGACAGCAGCTTGGTCTTGTCGGTACCGGCCAGGTCCAGCAAACGCTCGATGTTGACGAGGGTTTCGCGGGTCTGCTGTTCAATCCCGGCACTCATGTCGTCGCCGACCTGCCCTGCCAGATACACGGTACCGCTGTGAACAACGATCTGGCTCATGCGCTCATTGGTGAGCTGGCGCTGGATTGACATGTTTTGCGGACTCCTGGTGGTTGCCATAACGGGAAATATCGAGGCCTTCGGCACTGATTTGCGGGGTTTTCTTCGCCATCAGGTCGGCCAGCAAACGACCAGAGCCACAGGCCATGGTCCAACCGAGGGTGCCGTGGCCGGTGTTCAGGAACAGGTTTTTGAACGGGGTAGCACCGACAATCGGCGTGCCGTCTGGCGTGGTCGGGCGCAGGCCGGTCCAGAAGCTGGCCTGGCTCAAATCACCGCCCTGAGGATAAAGGTCGTTGACGATCATCTCCAGGGTTTCCCGCCGACGCGGGTTCAGCGACAGGTCAAAACCGGCTATCTCAGCCATGCCACCGACGCGAATACGGTTGTCGAAACGGGTGATCGCGACCTTGTAGGTCTCATCGAGAATGGTCGAGGTCGGGGCCATCGCCGGGTTGGTGATCGGCACGGTCATCGAGTAACCCTTGAGCGGGTACACCGGCGCCTTGATTCCCAGCGGCTTGAGCAATTTCGGCGAGTAGCTGCCGAGGGCCAGCACGTAGCGGTCGGCAGTTTCCAGCTTGCCGTCGATCCACACGCCGTTGATCCGGTCACCGGCGTAGTCCAGGCGCTGGATATCTTGCTCGAAGCGGAATTCGACACCCAGTTGCTTGCACATGTCGGCAAGGCGGGTGGTAAACATCTGACAGTCGCCGGTCTGGTCGTTCGGCAGGCGCAGGGCACCGGCAAGAATATCGGTGACGCTCGCCAGGGCCGGCTCGACGCGGGCAATCCCGGCGCGGTCCAGCAGCTCGTAAGGCACACCGGACTCTTTCAATACCGCGATGTCCTTGGCAGCACCGTCCAGCTGAGCCTGGGTACGGAACAGTTGGGTAGTCCCCAAAGTGCGCCCTTCGTAGGCGATGCCGGTCTCGGCACGCAGCTCGTCGATGCAATCGCGGCTGTATTCGGACAGGCGCACCATGCGCTCCTTGTTCACCGCATAACGGCTGGCGGTGCAGTTACGCAGCATTTGCGCCATCCACAGGTACTGGTCGATATCGGCGGTGGCCTTGATCGCCAGGGGCGCATGGCGCTCCAGCAGCCATTTGATGGCCTTGAGCGGCACACCCGGCGCAGCCCATGGCGAGGCATAGCCCGGCGAGATCTGCCCGGCGTTGGCGAAACTGGTCTCCATGGCCACAGCCGGCTGACGGTCGACCACGACCACTTCAAAACCAGCTCGTGCCAAATAGTAGGCACTGGCCACGCCAATGACACCGCTACCCAAGACCAGAACGCGCATTTTTATTCCCTCATCACGGCTTGACCGCTGACGTTTGTTGTTCAGCACAAAGATGTGGGCAGTATAAAAAGCAATCACCAGTGCATTTCACTATATAACTGCCTATATTTGGCGACAAATCTCGGCAAAAACCCTTTTCACGGAGGAGCATCCCCTATGCGGACCAACACTCAGACCAAGCGGGAGCTGGACAAGATCGACCGCAACATCCTGCGCATCCTGCAGGCCGACGGGCGAATTTCGTTTACTGAACTGGGGGAAAAGGTCGGGCTGTCGACTACGCCGTGCACCGAGCGGGTCCGGCGCCTGGAGCGCGAAGGGATCATCATGGGCTACAACGCCCGGCTCAACCCGCAGCATCTGAAGGGCAGCCTGCTGGTGTTTGTCGAGATCAGCCTCGACTACAAGTCCGGCGACACCTTTGAAGAATTCCGACGCGCCGTGCTGAAACTGCCCCACGTGCTGGAGTGCCACCTGGTGTCGGGGGATTTCGACTATCTGGTGAAGGCGCGCATTTCGGAGATGGCGTCGTACCGCAAGTTGCTCGGCGATATCCTGCTCAAGCTGCCCCACGTACGGGAGTCCAAGAGCTATATCGTGATGGAAGAGGTGAAAGAGAGCCTGAACCTGCCGATCCCGGATTAAGACAGCACCACAGGCCAATGTGGGAGCGGGGACATCCGCTAGACCAATACCTGACGCGTCGACGCCATGTACGCATGAATCTGCTTTTCCACCCGTGGGTGGATCAACTCCACCGGGCGGCGGTCGTTGGGGCATGGCAAGGTCGGCGTGGTGCCGAACAAGCGGCAAATCAGCGGGCGCTCGTCGTACACGGTGCAGCCATTGGGGCCAAGGTGCACGCAGTTGAGTTCGTCCATCGCCGCTTCCTGCTCGGCAGCGGTCTTGCGCGGCAGGCGCGACATTTCCTCGGGGGACGTGGTCACCGGCCCACAGCAGTCGTGGCAACCCGGGACACACTCGAACGAGGGAATCTGCCGGCGCAGCGCGTTGACTTTCTGACTGTTGCAACTCATCGACACAGGGACCGAACGGCGAATAGGCGTGGATTCTGCCCTAAAAGCCCCCGGTGAGACAGCTTCGCCCGACCGCTGTATCCTGCGTCAAATTTTCCAAACAGGGATGCTCCCCATGACCGCCAGCGCCCGGCACGCCAATTCCTACTACGCCGCCAGCAGTTTCCCGCAGCCTGATTATCCGGTGCTGACAGGTGAAATCTTGGCCGATGTGTGCGTGGTCGGCGGCGGCTTTTCGGGGCTCAACACCGCTCTGGAACTGGCCGAACGGGGTTTCAGCGTGGTCCTGCTGGAAGCCCGCAAGATTGCCTGGGGCGCCAGCGGGCGCAATGGCGGGCAACTGATTCGTGGCGTCGGTCATGGCCTGGATCAGTTCACCAACGTCATCGGCACCGAGGGCGTGCGCCAGATGAAATTGATGGGCCTGGAAGCCGTGGAAATCGTGCGCCAGCGGGTCGAGCGTTCGCAGATCGCCTGCGACCTGACCTGGGGCTACTGCGACCTGGCCAACAAACCCCGCGACCTGGAACACCTGGCCGCCGACGCCGAAGAGCTGCGAAGCCTCGGTTATCGCCACGAAGTGCGCCTGCTGCAAGCGGGCGAAATGCGCAGCGTGATCGGTTCCAACCGCTATGTTGGCGGCATGATCGACATGGGCTCTGGCCACCTGCACCCGCTGAACCTGGCCCTCGGCGAGGCAGCCGCTGCACAGCAGTTGGGCGTCCGGTTGTTCGAGCATTCCGAGGCGGTGCGGATCGATTACGGCCCGGAGGTCAACGTACACACCGCCCAGGGCAATGTGCGCGCCAAGACCCTGGTGCTGGGCTGCAATGCTTATTTGAACGGCCTGAACCCGCATCTGAGCGGCAAGGTGCTGCCCGCCGGCAGCTACATCATCGCCACCGAGCCCTTGAGCGAAGCCCAGGCAGCCGAGTTGCTGCCGCAAAACATGGCGGTGTGTGACCAGCGGGTGACGGTGGATTACTTCCGGCTGTCAGCCGACCGACGCTTGCTGTTCGGCGGTGCCTGCCATTACTCCGGACGGGATCCGAAGGACATCGGTGCCTATATGCGTCCGAAAATGCTGCAGGTGTTCCCACAACTGGCCAACGTGAAAATCGACTACCAGTGGGGCGGGATGATCGGCATTGGCGCCAACCGCCTGCCGCAGATTGGCCGACTGGCCGACCAGCCCAATGTGTATTTCGCCCAGGCCTATGCCGGCCATGGCCTCAACGCCACCCACCTGGCAGGCAAACTGTTGGGCGAAGCCATCAGCGGCCAGCAAAGCGGGCGCTTTGATCTGTTTGCCAAGGTGCCGCACATCACTTTCCCGGGCGGCAAGCATTTGCGCTCGCCGCTGCTGGCGCTGGGAATGCTCTGGCACCGATTGAAAGAACTGGTCTGAATCAGCCGCGCCAGAAGGGCTTCAAGCCTTCCCGGCGCGCCTGCTCGGCACTCAGGCCCACGTCTCGCAGTTGCTCGGGGGTCAGCTCCAGCAAGGTTTTGCGCGTATGCATGCGGTGCCAGAACAACGCCCATGAACTGAGTGTGGGGGCCTTGGTACGCGCCGCCATGCGCCGCTCCTGCCCGGCTTCCAGTTCCTGACTGTGTAACGCCAACCGCACATCGCTCATACCGCTCATTTTCCTGCCCCTCATTAACGTGTTGCCATGAGTACGTAGGATGAGCCGGCGCGTAAAACCATGACAGATTCAACCACCCTGTATTAAATCCATACAGATACTGCCTATCGGCCGCTGAATCCTGTATTTTCAGCCTATCTGTACTGGTAACCGGGAAGCACCGCCATGACCCTATACGTCAACCTCGCCGAACTGTTGGGCACGCGCATCGAGCAGGGCTTCTATCGCCCGGGCGACAGATTGCCGTCAGTTCGGGCCTTGAGTGTGGAGCATGGGGTCAGCCTGAGCACCGTGCAGCAGGCCTACCGCGTACTGGAAGACAACGGCCTGGCGATGCCCAAACCCAAATCCGGCTACTTCGTACCGGTGGGCCGCGACTTGCCGGCATTGCCCGCCGTAGGCCGCCCGGCCCAGCGCCCGGTGGAAATTTCCCAGTGGGACCAAGTGCTGGAGCTGATCCGCGCGGTGCCACGCAAAGACGCCATACAGTTGGGCCGGGGCATGCCGGATGTATTGTCGCCGACCATGAAACCCCTGCTACGCAGCCTCGCCCGGATCAGTCGGCGCCAGGACATGCCGGGGCTGTATTACGACACTATCCACGGCAACCTGGACCTGCGTGAACAAATTGCCCGCCTGATGCTCGACTCAGGCTGCCAACTGACGCCCCAGGACCTGGTGATCACCACCGGCTGCCACGAGGCCCTGTCTGCCAGCATCCACGCCATTTGCGAGCCCGGCGACATCGTTGCCGTCGACTCGCCAAGCTTCCACGGCGCCATGCAAACACTGAAGGGCCTGGGCATGAAAGCCCTGGAAATCCCCACCGACCCACTCACCGGTATCAGCCTGGAAGCGCTGGAACTGGCACTGGAACAATGGCCGATCAAAGTCATACAGTTGACCCCCAACTGCAACAACCCACTGGGCTACATCATGCCGGAGTCGCGCAAACGCGCACTGCTGACCCTGGCCCAGCGCTTTGACGTGGCGATCATCGAAGACGACGTGTATGGCGAACTGGCCTACAGCTACCCGCGGCCACGCACCATCAAGTCCTTCGACGAAGATGGCCGCGTCGTACTGTGCAGCTCTTTCTCGAAGACCCTCGCACCCGGCCTGCGGATTGGCTGGGTCGCACCCGGTCGCTATCTGGAGCGTGTGCTGCACATGAAATACATCAGCACCGGCTCCACCGCGACCCAGCCGCAGATCGCAATTGCCGAGTTTCTGAAAGGTGGACATTTCGAGCCACATTTGCGGCGGATGCGCACGCAATACCAGCGCAATCGCGACCTGATGCTCGATTGGGTCAGCCGCTATTTCCCGGCGGGCACCCGCGCCAGCCGCCCCCAGGGCAGTTTCATGCTGTGGGTGGAACTGCCGGAAGGCTTCGATACCCTGAAACTCAACCGGCTGCTGGTGGATGAAGGTGTACAGATTGCAGTGGGAAGTATCTTTTCCGCCTCCGGCAAGTACAGGAACTGCCTGCGCATGAACTACGCTGCCAAACCAACGCCGCAGATTGAAGAGGCTGTACGCAAGGTCGGCGCGACCGCCAGCCGGTTGCTGGCCGAAGCGATGGACTGACCTTTTACGGGAAATAGCCGTCATATGCCGACAATCGCCCTGATTCGGAACCCATGTCATTGATGACCCACCGGCTATTACCGTTTTTCCTGCTGGGCATCCTGGCCCTGGGCGGCTGCGCCACCATCGACGCGCCACGCACACCCAGCGAGGCGCTGCCGGCCAGCGAATCTTCCTTCGGCCGCTCGATCCAGGCCCAGGCCGCTCCCTACAAAGGCCGCTCCGGGTTCCGCCTGCTGCCCAACAGCAGCGAAGCCTTCATGGCCCGCGCCGAACTGATCCGCAACGCCCAGACCAGCCTCGACTTGCAGTACTACATCGTCCACGACGGCATCAGCACCCGCATGCTCGTGGATGAACTGCTCAAGGCCGCCGACCGTGGCGTGCGCGTGCGCATCCTGCTGGACGACACCACCAGCGACGGCCTGGACCAGATCATCGCCACCCTCGCCGCCCACCCGCCGCAGATCCAGATTCGCCTGTTCAACCCGCTGCACCTGGGCCGCAGCACCGGCGTGACGCGGGCCATGGCGCGGCTGTTCGACCTGTCGCTGCAACACCGGCGCATGCACAACAAGCTGTGGCTGGCAGACAACAGCGTGGCCATCGTCGGCGGGCGCAACCTGGGGGATGAGTATTTCGACGCCGAGCCCAACCTCAACTTCACCGATATCGACATGCTCAGCGTGGGCCCGGTGGCCGAGCAACTGGGCCACAGTTTCGATCAGTACTGGAACAGTGCCCTGAGCAAACCCATTGGTGACTTCGTCAGCAGCGCTTCCAAAGGCGACCTGGCCAGCGCCCGCGTACGCCTGGAAGATTCCCTTGCCGAGTCTCGCCAACAAAACCATGCCCTGTACAACCGCCTGCGCACCTACAAGACCCAGCCGCGCATGGACATCTGGCGCCGTGAGCTGATCTGGGCCTGGAACCAGGCACTGTGGGATGCGCCGAGCAAGGTGCTGGCCAAGGCCGATCCGGATCCACGGCTGCTGCTGACGACCCAACTGGCGCCGGAGTTGGAAGGTGTCAGCCATGAGCTGATGATGATTTCGGCTTACTTCGTGCCCGGGCAGCCCGGGCTGGTGTACCTGACCGGGCGTGCGGACGCCGGCGTATCGGTAAGCCTGCTGACCAATTCCCTGGAAGCCACCGACGTACCGGCCGTGCACGGCGGTTATGCCCCCTATCGCAAGGCGCTGCTGGAACACGGGGTGAAGCTATACGAGTTGCGCCGCCAGCCGGGAGACGGTGGCGGCAGCGGACCTCATCTGTTCCGCAAAGGTACATTCCACGGTTCGGATTCCAGCCTGCACAGCAAGGCGATCATCTTTGATCGGGAGAAATCCTTCATCGGCTCATTCAACTTCGACCCGCGCTCGGTGCTGTGGAACACCGAAGTCGGGGTGCTGGTGGACAGTCCCGAACTGGCGGAACACGTGCGCAACCTGGCACTGGAGGGCATGGCGCCCCCGTTGAGCTACCAGGCGAAGCTGCAGGATGGCCAGGTGGTATGGGTGACCGAAGACAACGGCCAACTGCACACCCTGACCCGCGAACCCGGCAGTTGGTGGCGCCGGTTCAATGCCTGGTTTGCCACATCCGTCGGGCTGGAACGCATGCTTTAAGAACAGCGACGGGACCTGTGGGAGCTGGCTTGCCTGCGATGGCGGAGTGTCAGTTTACGTATCCGGTGCTGACACTCCGCCATCGCGGGCAAGCCCGGCTCCCACAGGTGATCGCATTTCAAGTTCAGGCGGGTTGTGCGGCGCCGAACGCACCTTGGCGCAGCAACAGGATCACCAACCCCAACGCCCCCGCCGCCATCAACAACGGCAACGCATGCCCGCTGATCCACTGGCTGCCGGCACCGGCCACCAGCGGGCCGATCAGGCAGCCAATGCCCCACAGCTGCGCGATATGCGCATTGGCGCGCACCAGCGCGTCGTCGCGGTAGCGCTCGCCAATCAGGATCAGCGACAGGGTGAATAACCCGCCGGCGCTGGCCCCGAACAGCACCCACACCGGCCAGATCATCAGCGTATCGAGCAACAGCGGAATCGCCAGGCTCGTCACCAGCAGCATCAGCGCGCAGCCGAGAAACAGCGTGCGCCGAGGCAGGTAGTCCGCCAGCGCGCCAATCGGCAGTTGCAGCAACGCATCACCGACCACCACCGTGCTGACCATCGCCAGGGCAATCTCGGCGGTGAAACCCTGTTGCAGGCAATACACCGGCAACAACGTAAGAATCATCGCCTCGAATGCGGCGAACAACGCCACCGCCCAGGCAATCGCCGGCAAGCCCTGGCAGAAGCGCAGCAGGTCGCCAAAGGTCACGCTGAAAGACTCGGCAGTCGGCGCACCGGAACGGCCCAGCAGCAGGATCGGCGAGCACGTCAGCAGACCGACACCCACCCAGAAGCCAATATCGTTGTCCGTACCCAGCGCGCCCAGCAGCAGCGGGCCCGACAGCTGGCTCAAGGCATAGCTGCAGCCATACAGCGCCACCAGACGGCCGCGCCAGCGTTCGATCACCAGTTGGTTGATCCAGCTTTCGCCGAGGATAAACACGATGGTCAGGATCACCCCGATCATCAGCCGCAACACCAGCCATACCGGGTAGCTGGGCAATACCGCCAGCAAGCCGATGGAAATCGCCCCCGCCCACAGGCACAGGCGCATCAGGTTCGCCGTGCCCAGGCGCGAGGCCAGGCCGCTGGAGACCTTGGCACCCAGCAGCACACCGAAGGCCGGCATCGCCGCCATGACTCCGATGGCGAAGCTGCCATAGCCCCAGCTTTCCAGGCGCAGGGACACCAGCGGCATGCTCACGCCCAAGGCCAGGCCCACGCTCAAGACCGACGCCAACACGGCGAAATAGGTCGCCCAACGCATTTCCACGCTCCTGTGGATGATTTGGAGATCACACAAAACAGTGTGGGAGCGGGCTTGCTCGCGAATGCGGTGTACCAGTCAATACATCAGCGACTGTGATACCTCATTCGCGAGCAAGCCCGCTCCCACATTTTTTACAGCGGTGTTCCTGGAGGCTTACAACTTGATCCAGGTCGCCTTCAGCTCGGTGTACTTGTCGAACGCGTGCAGCGACTTGTCGCGGCCGTTACCCGACTGCTTGAAACCACCGAACGGTGCGGTCATGTCGCCGCCATCGTACTGGTTGACCCATACGCTGCCGGCACGCAGGGCCTTGGCAGTCAGGTGCGCCTTGGAGATGTTCGACGTCCACACCGCAGCGGCCAGGCCGTATTGGGTGTCGTTGGCGATCGCAATGGCTTCTTCCACGCTGTCGAAGGCAATCACCGACAGCACCGGGCCGAAGATTTCTTCCTGGGCGATCTTCATGGCGTTGGTCACGCCGTCGAAAATCGTCGGCTCGACATAGGTGCCACCGCTTTCCTGCAGCGTGCGCTTGCCGCCGGCCACCAGCTTGGCGCCATCGGCATGCCCGGCTTCGATGTACGACAGCACGGTGTTCATCTGCTGGGTATCCACCAGCGCACCGACCGTGGTGGCCGGGTCGAGCGGGTTGCCCGGCTTCCAGGCCTTGAGGGCCTCGATCACCAGCGGCAGGAATTTATCCTTGATCGAACGCTCCACCAGCAGGCGCGAACCGGCGGTGCACACTTCGCCCTGGTTGAAGGCGATAGCGCCAGCCGCGGATTCGGCGGCGGCTTGCAGGTCCGGGGCATCGGCAAACACGATGTTCGGGCTCTTGCCGCCAGCTTCCAGCCAGACGCGCTTCATGTTCGACTCGCCGGAGCGAATCAGCAGTTGCTTGGCGATCTTGGTGGAACCGGTGAATACCAGGGTGTCGACGTCCATGTGCAGCGCCAGGGCGTTGCCCACGGTATGGCCATAACCCGGCAGCACGTTGAACACGCCTTTCGGGATGCCGGCCTCAACCGCGAGGGCAGCGATGCGGATGGCGGTCAGCGGTGATTTTTCAGACGGCTTGAGGATCACCGAGTTACCGGTGGACAACGCCGGCCCGAGTTTCCAGCAGGCCATCATCAGCGGGAAGTTCCACGGCACGATGGCCGCGACAACGCCGACGGGCTCACGGGTCACAAGGCCCAGCTGGTCGTGAGGGGTGGCTGCGACTTCATCGTAGATCTTGTCGATGGCCTCGCCGCTCCAGCTCAGCGCTTGCGCCGCGCCTGGGACGTCGATGTTCAGGGAGTCGCTGATCGGCTTGCCCATGTCCAGAGTTTCAAGCAGTGCCAGCTCTTCGGCGTTGGCCTTGAGCAGGCCGGCGAAACGGATCATGGTGGCTTTGCGCTTGGCTGGCGCCAGGCGCGACCAGGCACCGGAATTGAACGTGGCACGGGCGTTTTCTACGGCACGCTGGGCGTCGGCGACGTCACAGCTGGCAACGGTTGCCAGCAGGCGGCCATCGACTGGGCTCAGGCATTCGAACGTGTCGCCGGAAACGGCGGCGGTGTATTCGCCATTGATGTAGGCGCGGCCTTCGATCTTCAGATCCTTGGCGCGTTGTTCCCAGTCGGCACGGGTCAGGGTGGTCATGCGAGTGTCCTCCTCTTATTGAATACAAGGGCCGGGCGATGTACCCAGGCACCTTCGAAGAATTCTTGCCCGGCCAGCCAGCTGTTCGGCTCAAGGCAGCTGCCACCCTAAACCAGCGGCGATGGATGTTTCAATATATTTGACATAACGGCAGCAAACGCCCTTGCGATGTTCATTTTAATAAACATAGACTTTGAGCTCTCCAACCGCAGGCCAGACGGGACACGCCCATGAACATCCAGAATATCGTCGACTTCAGCCAGGCCAGGACCGAGCCTGATCGCTACCGTCCGGCTGCGGAGAAAATCCTCAAGGGCGACCCGGAGCAAACCGTCTACAACCACTACAACAGTCCGTGCGGCCAGATGAGCGCCGGGGTCTGGGAAGGTGAAGTCGGACAGTGGAAGGTCAACTACACCGAGCATGAGTATTGCGAGATCGTGCAGGGTGTTTCGGTGTTGCGCGATGCCGACGGCAACGCCAAGACCTTGCGGGCCGGTGATCGCTTCGTCATTCCGGCCGGCTTCAGCGGCACCTGGGAAGTGCTGGAACCCTGCCGCAAGATCTACGTGGTGTTCGAAGAAAAGGCCTGATCATTTATCAGGCACAAAAAAAAGCCCGCATCGTGAGATACGGGCTTTTTTTCACAAGAAAGAAAACCAATTACTTGATTTTGCCTTCTTTGTAGATCACGTGCTTGCGAACGCGCGGGTCGAACATTTTCTTTTCGAGCTTGTCCGGGGTAGTACGCTTGTTCTTGTCGGTAGTGTAGAAGTGACCAGTACCGGCGCTAGAGATCATTCGAATCAATTCACGCATGATTTAGCTCCTTAGATTTTGCCGTCGCGGCGCAGTTCGGCCAGCACGACAGTGATGCCGCGCTTGTCGATAACACGCATGCCTTTGGCAGATACGCGCAGACGAACAAAACGTTTCTCTTCTTCAACCCAAAAGCGGTGATGCTGCAGGTTTGGCAGGAAACGACGACGGGTTTTGTTGTTTGCGTGGGAAATGTTATTCCCAGTCACCGGACCCTTACCGGTAACTTGACAGACTCTCGACATGCCTCAGCCCTCTAAAACCACATGCCCAACCCGGCATGGGTTGGCCGCTTAATCTCTCAGTCATTTGGCGCCAGGCGCCGCGTTTCTTTAGGGTCTTACCGGCTACACCTACTAGCGAAGGAACCGGGCCCCTAGAAAAGAGCGCTGCTTTATACCAGAAAGACCCCAGTGCAACAACAGGCCGTGTACTTTTATACGCGTAAATCCAGGCCATGGACGCCTGAACCGTTGCCAGGGTGGGCCGCTATAGAAGCTAACCGCTCGTCGCACAGAATGATTTACAGCGCCCGCGCGCACTGCAAAGTGCTCGGCAAAACGACCTGAGGCGCCATCAAAACAGTATTTGCGGCAAAAGCACAGGCAAAAATGGGCTAGTCATTTGTCAATCAGCCCACTACGGTAGGACTTTTCCAGACTGCACTCGCAGATGGGCCTTCGATCTGCAAAGGAAACCGAATATGCGCCTCGCTGCCCTACCGCTATTGCTAGCCCCTCTTTTTATTGCTGCACACGCCCAGGCGGCCACTACCCTGAGCGTCTGCACCGAAGCCAGCCCCGAAGGCTTCGACGTGGTGCAATACAACTCGCTGACCACCACCAACGCCTCGGCAGACGTATTGATGAACCGCCTGGTGGACTTCGACGCCACCAGCGGCAAGCTGGTCCCGAGCCTCGCGGACAGCTGGGAAGTGTCGCCGGACGGCCTCACCTACACCTTCAAGCTGCACCCGGACGTTAAATTCCACCGCACTGACTACTTCACGCCAAGCCGCAGCCTGACCGCCGAAGACGTGCGCTTCAGCTTCGAGCGCATGCTCGACCCGGCCAACCCCTGGCACAAGATCGCCCAGAGCGGCTTCCCCCACGCCCAGTCGCTGCAGTTGCCCACGCTGATCAAGAAGATCGACGCCCTCGACCCGCTGACCGTGCGCTTCACCCTGGACCACGCCGATTCGACCTTCCTCGCCGCCTTGAGCATGGGCTTTGCCTCGATCTACCCGGCGGAATATGCCGACAAACTGCTCAAGGCCGGCACCCCGGAGAAGCTCAACAGCCAGCCTATCGGCACCGGGCCGTTCATTTTCGGGCGCTTCCAGAAGGACGCGACGATTCGCTACAAGGCCAACCCGGATTACTTCGCCGGCAAGCCTGCGGTGGATAACCTGATCTTTGCGATCACCCCGGACGCCAACGTGCGCCTGCAGAGACTGCGTCGCGACGAGTGCCAGATCGCCTTGTCGCCCAAGCCCCTGGATATTGATGCCGCCCAGAAAGACGCCGACCTGAAGGTCGAGAAAACCGCGGCCTTCATGACCGCGTTTGTCGCCATCAACAGCCAGCATCCGCCACTGGACAAGCCGGAAGTTCGCCAGGCGATCAACCTGGCCTTCGACAAGGCCAGCTATCTGAAGGCCGTATTCGAAGGCACCGCCGAAGCCGCCAACGGCCCTTACCCACCCAATACCTGGAGCTATGCCAAGGACCTGCCGGGCTATCCGCAGGACATTGCCAAGGCCAAGCAACTGCTGGATCGCGCCGGGCTCAAGGATGGCTTCAAGACCACGATCTGGACCCGGCCGTCGGGCAGCCTGCTGAACCCCAACCCCAGCCTGGGCGCACAACTGCTGCAGGCGGACCTGGCCAAGGTCGGCATCCAGGCTGAAATCCGTGTGATCGAGTGGGGCGAACTGATCCGCCGCGCCAAGGCCGGCGAGCACGACTTGCTGTTCATGGGCTGGGCCGGTGACAACGGCGACCCGGATAACTTCCTGACGCCGCAGTTCTCCTGCGCGGCCGTGAAGTCCGGGACCAACTTTGCCCGCTACTGCGACCCGGCGCTGGACAAGCTGATCAGCGCCGGCAAGACCACCAGCGAACAAGGCGTGCGCAGCAAGCTGTACCAGCAGGCCCAGGCGCAGATCCAGCAACAGGCGCTCTGGCTGCCACTGGCGCACCCGACCGCGTTTGCGCTGACCCGCAAGAATGTCGAGGGGTATCAGGTGAGCCCGTTCGGGCGCCAGGATTACTCCAAGGTCAGCGTCAAGCCCTGACCCCTGCCAGGGGCTGGCATGCCAGCCCCTACATCCACCCAAATTCCGCCATCGACAGCGGGTCACCCTCCCCCACAATGATGTGGTCCAGCACACGCACGTCCACCATCTCCAGCGCCTTTTGCAGCACCTTGGTCAATTTTCGATCAGCGATGCTGGGCTCGGGGCTGCCGGAAGGATGGTTGTGGCACAGGATCAGCGCCGCGGCGTTGTAGTCCAGCGCGCGCTTCACCACTTGTCGCGGGTAGACGATGGCGTTGTCGATGGTGCCTTGAAACAGCTTTTCGAAACCCAGCACTCGATGCTTGGCGTCGAGAAACAGGCAGCCGAATATCTCGTGAGGCTCGTGGCGCAGCAGTGCCTTGAGGTAGTCGCGCACGGCCTCCGGGCTTTCCAGCACCGAATCGTTGCGCAGGCGTTCAGCCAAATGACGGCGCGCCATCTCCAGTACGGCTTGAAGCTGGGCGAACTTCGCCGGCCCCAACCCCAAATGCTGGCTGAACACCGGCTGCCTCGCCTCCATCAGCGCCCGAAGGCTGCCAAATTGCGCCAGCAGATGGCGCGCCAGGTCCACGGCACTTTTGCCTGACACCCCGGTGCGCAGGAAAATCGCCAGCAATTCCGCGTCGGAAAGGTTCTCCGCTCCCAGCTCCAACAGCTTCTCCCGCGGACGCTCTGCCGCAGGCCAATCGCGAATACTCATGGCACCTCCGTGTGCATGTGCGCCGCTGTTGCATGGCGGACGCTGTGGTATCTTAGGCCATCTTTTTGCGTGCGATTTCACCTGGGGAGGGGGCATCGCAACGCCATCACTGAACTGGAAAGGCAAGCCAATGCAGCGTCTGTATCGGAAACGCATCGTTCTCGGCGTCGGCGGCGGCATTGCCGCCTACAAGAGCGCAGAGCTGGTTCGCAGGCTTCTCGACCAAGGCGCCGAAGTGCGCGTGGTCATGACCCGTGGCGGCAGTGAATTCATCACCCCGTTGACCATGCAAGCCTTGTCCGGCCACCCGGTGCACCTCGACCTGCTGGACCCTGCGGCCGAAGCCGCCATGGGCCACATCGAGCTGGCCAAGTGGGCCGACCTGGTGCTGATTGCCCCGGCCACCGCCGACCTGATCGCCCGCCTGGCCCAAGGCATTGCCGACGACCTGCTGACCACCCTGGTACTGGCCACCGACGCCACCGTCGCGATCGCCCCGGCCATGAACCAGGCCATGTGGCGCGACCCGGCCACCCAGGCCAACACCCAACTCCTGCAAAGCCGCGGCCTCAAGGTTTTCGGCCCGGCCTCCGGCAGCCAGGCCTGCGGCGACGTGGGCATGGGCCGCATGCTCGAAGCCACCGACCTGGCCCACTGCGCCGCCGACTGCTTCCAGCACCTGGCCCTGACCGGCAAGCACGTGCTGATCACCGCCGGCCCGACCCAGGAAAACATCGACCCGGTGCGCTACATCACCAACCATAGCTCAGGAAAAATGGGCTTTGCCCTGGCGGAAGCGGCGGTCGAGGCAGGCGCCCGTGTGACGTTGATCACCGGCCCGGTGCATCTGCCGACCCCGGATCGCGTCACCCGAATCGACGTAGTCAGCGCCCGCGACATGCTGGCGGCCTGTGAAGCGGCGATTCCCTGCGATCTGTTCATCGCTTCGGCTGCGGTAGCGGACTACCGCCCCGAGGTGGTTGCACCGCAGAAACTCAAGAAAGACCCTACAAGCGGCGACGGCCTGCTCCTGCAAATGGTCCGTAACCCGGACATCCTGGCGACCATCGCCACCCGTGAGGACCGCCCGTTCAGCGTCGGTTTTGCCGCCGAAACCGAGCATTTGCTGGACTATGCCGCACGCAAATTGAAAGACAAAAACCTCGACCTGATTGTCGCCAACGATGTCGCCAACCCGAGCATCGGCTTCAACAGTGAGGAAAATGCCATCAGCGTGATCGACCGCGAGTTGCACGCTACCGTTTTCGCCCAGACCAGCAAGGGCAAGATTGCCCGCCAACTGATCTCTTTTATCGCCCAACGGCTGAACCAGGTTTAATTTCCATGCACGCTTTGCAAGCCAAGATCCTCGACCCCCGCATCGGCAACGAATTCCCGCTGCCGGCCTACGCCACACCAGGCTCCGCCGGCCTCGACCTGCGTGCCATGCTCAAGCAGGACACCGTGCTTGAACCAGGCCAGACCATTCTGATTCCGACCGGCCTGTCGATCTACGTGGGCGACCCGGGCCTGGCGGCGCTGATCCTGCCGCGCTCCGGCCTGGGCCACAAACACGGCATCGTCCTCGGCAACCTGGTGGGGCTGATCGACTCGGACTACCAGGGCGAGTTGATGGTGTCCTGCTGGAACCGTGGCCAGACCGCGTTCAATATCGCCGTCGGCGAGCGCATTGCCCAACTCGTGCTGGTACCGGTGGTGCAGGCGCACTTCGAGCTGGTCGAAGAGTTCGACGAAACACAACGCGGCGCAGGTGGCTTCGGGCATTCCGGCAGCCACTGACTAAGCTGAATTGACTTAGCCGAACAAGCCGGGTGCCTCACCCGGCCTGATGCCAACGCATGGCCTTTCAGGATGAAGAATGCGCGGAACTTACCAGCAAGGTTTCCCCAGTGAAATCAGGGCATTAAGCGGGCAAAAGGGCGGAGCTTCGGCGCCGATGGCACTTTTGCACCACGAACTCTATGCCAAAAACGCCGTCTTACCCTTCAGTTTGAGCCTGCCGGTCAGCACCCTTGAGGCCAGCCCAGCCCCTTATCGATGGAGTTCCCCCCGCAATGAGCAACCCAGCCCGAGTCGCCCCGACATTTCCCGACAGCATTTTCCGCGCCTATGACATTCGTGGCGTGGTCCCCAAGACCCTGACCGCCGAGACCGCCTACTGGATCGGCCGCGCCATTGGCTCCCAGAGCCTGGCACAGGGCGAGCCCAACGTTTCCGTAGGCCGTGATGGCCGCCTGTCCGGCCCCGAACTGGTCGAGCAACTGATCCAGGGCCTGGCCGACAGCGGTTGCCACGTCAGCGACGTGGGCCTGGTGCCGACGCCTGCGCTGTACTACGCAGCCAACGTACTGGCCGGCAAGTCGGGCGTGATGCTCACCGGCAGCCATAACCCGTCGGACTACAACGGCTTCAAGATCGTCATCGCTGGCGATACCCTCGCCAACGAACAGATCCAGGCCCTGCACACCCGCCTGAAGACCAACGACCTGACCAGCGGCGAAGGCAGCGTCACCAAAGTCGACATCCTGCAGCGCTACTCTGACCAAATCACCGGCGACGTCAAACTCGCGCGCCGCCTCAAAGTGGTGGTGGACTGCGGCAATGGCGCGGCCGGCGTGATCGCCCCGCAACTGCTCGAAGCCCTGAACTGCGAAGTGATCCCGCTGTTCTGTGACGTCGACGGCAACTTCCCGAACCATCACCCGGATCCAGGCAAGCCCGAGAACCTGGTGGACCTGATCGCCAAGGTCAAGGAGACCGGGGCTGACGTCGGCCTGGCCTTCGACGGTGACGGCGACCGCGTTGGCGTGGTGACGGACACCGGCGAAAACGTGTTTGCGGACCGCCTGCTGATGCTGTTTGCCCGCGACGTGGTTGCGCGCAACCCAGGTGCCGAAATTATCTTCGACGTGAAGTGCACCCGCCGCCTCACACCGCTGATCAAGGAATACGGCGGTCGCCCGCTAATGTGGAAGACTGGCCACTCGTTGATCAAAAAGAAAATGAAAGAAACCGGCGCGCTATTGGCCGGCGAAATGAGCGGCCATGTGTTCTTCAAGGAGCGCTGGTTCGGCTTTGACGACGGCATTTACAGCGCCGCTCGTCTGCTGGAGATCCTCAGCAAGGAAAAATCGACCGCGCAGGAGCTGTTCCAGACCTTCCCGAATGATATTTCTACGCCAGAGATCAATATCCATGTGACCGAGGAGAGCAAATTCAGCATCATTGACGCACTGCACGATGCGCAATGGGGCGAAGGCGCCGACCTGACCAGCATTGATGGTGTGCGAGTCGATTACGCCAAAGGCTGGGGCCTGGTTCGCGCATCCAACACCACACCGGTGCTGGTGCTGCGTTTCGAGGCGGATACCGAGGCTGAGTTGCAGCGCATCAAGGACGTGTTCCACGCCCAGTTGAAACGTGTTGCCCCTGATCTCCAATTACCGTTCTGATTTTTTACCGGAGCCCTGAATGACCCTCGAACGCGAAGCCGCCGCCAATACCGCCAAGGTCCTTTCCGAAGCGTTGCCTTACATTCGACGCTACGTCGGCAAGACGCTGGTGATCAAGTACGGCGGCAATGCCATGGAAAGCGACGAGCTGAAAACCGGCTTTGCCCGCGACATCGTGTTGATGAAAGCCGTCGGGATCAACCCGGTGGTGGTGCACGGTGGCGGCCCGCAAATCGGTGACCTGCTCAAGCGCCTGTCCATCGAGAGTCACTTCATCGACGGCATGCGTGTGACCGACGCCCAGACCATGGACGTGGTAGAGATGGTCCTGGGCGGCCAGGTGAACAAAGACATCGTCAACCTGATCAACCGCCACGGCGGCAGCGCCATCGGCCTGACCGGCAAGGACGCCGAACTGATCCGGGCGAAGAAGCTCACCGTGACCCGCAAGACCCCGGAGATGACCCAGCCGGAAATCATCGACATCGGCCAGGTGGGCGAAGTGATCGGCATCAACACCGACCTGCTGAACCTGCTGGTGAAAGGCGATTTCATTCCGGTGATCGCGCCGATCGGTGTCGGTGCCAACGGTGAGTCCTACAACATCAACGCCGACCTCGTGGCCGGCAAGGTGGCCGAGGCGCTGAAGGCCGAGAAGCTGATGCTGCTCACCAACATCGCCGGCTTGATGGACAAGGAAGGCAAGGTCTTGACCGGCCTGACGACCCAGCAAGTGGACGACCTGATCGCCGACGGCACCATCTACGGCGGCATGCTGCCGAAGATCCGCTGCGCGCTGGAAGCGGTGCAAGGCGGCGTTGGCAGCTCGTTGATCCTGGATGGCCGGGTGCCGAATGCGATCCTGCTGGAAATCTTCACCGATACCGGTGTGGGTACCCTGATCAGCAACCGCAAGCGCCCCTAAGCGCTGGTAAACAAAAAGGCCCCGTTCAATTCGATTGAACGGGGCCTTTTCTATGTACTCGGTCTAAAAATGTGGGAGCGGGCTTGCTCGCGAAAGCGGCGGGTCAGTCGACACATATATCAACTGACAAGCCGTATTCGCGAGCAAGCCCGCTCCCACATGGATCTTCTAAACGCCGAACTGCTCGCGATAAGCCTTGACCGCCGGCAAATGCTGCTTGAGCTGCGGGTCATCTTCCAGGAACTGCAACACCTGGTTCAGGGACACGATGCTCACCACCGGAATCGCGAAATCACGTTCCACTTCCTGGATCGCCGACAATTCACCGTTGCCGCGCTCCTGGCGGTTCAGCGCGATCAACACGCCGGCCGCCTTGGCGCCGTCCTGGGAAGCGATGATCTGCATCACTTCGCGAATCGCCGTACCGGCAGTGATCACGTCGTCGATGATCAGCACGTCGCCCTTGAGCGGCGCACCCACGAGGCTACCGCCTTCGCCGTGGGCCTTGGCTTCCTTGCGGTTGAAGCACCAAGGCAGATCCAGCTCGTGATGTTCAGCCAACGCCACGGCGGTCGCGGCCGCCAGGGGGATGCCTTTGTAGGCAGGGCCGAACAGCACGTCGAAGGAAATGCCGCTTTCAACGATGGCGGCCGCATAGAAACGACCCAGCTGCGCCAGGGCAGAACCCGAGTTGAAAAGGCCGGCATTGAAGAAGTAAGGGCTGGTGCGCCCGGACTTCAAAGTGAACTCACCGAAGCGCAATACGCCGCGATCGATGGCAAAACGAATGAAATCGCGTTGATACGCCTGCATGAAAAAAGCCTCAGATACCACGGATTTAGCTAATTAGGTAGACGGCGTGTATCATACACGCACGCGATTTTTGGGGCCATTTATGCGGATCATCAGTGTGAACGTCAATGGTATTCAGGCTGCAGTCGAGCGTGGTTTGCTCAGTTGGCTGCAAGCCCAGAATGCCGACGTCATCTGCCTGCAGGACACCCGCGCCTCCGCCTTTGAACTGGACGACCCAGCCTTCCAACTGGATGGCTACTTCCTTTATGCCTGTGATGCCGAAGTTCCCGCCCAAGGCGGCGTGGCTTTGTATTCGCGGTTGCAACCCAAGGCGGTCATCAGCGGCCTCGGCTTCGAGACAGCCGACCGCTACGGGCGCTACCTGCAAGCCGATTTCGATAAGGTCAGCATTGCGACCTTGCTGCTTCCATCAGGGCAGAATGGCGATGAAGACTTGAACCAGAAGTTCAAGCTAATGGACGACTTCGCCCGTTATCTGGATAAACAGCGGCGCAAACGTCGCGAGTACATTTACTGTGGCTCGCTGTACGTGGCGCAACAGAAGCTGGATATCAAGAACTGGCGCGACAGCCAGCAATCCCCGGGCTTCCTGGCGCCGGAACGGGCCTGGATGGACGAGATTGTCGGCAACATGGGCTATGTCGATGCCCTGCGGGAAGTCAGCCGCGAAGGCGACCAGTACAGCTGGTGGCCGGATAACGAACAGGCCGAGATGCTCAACCTCGGCTGGCGTTTTGACTACCAGCTGCTGACGCCAGGCTTGCGTCGCTTCGTGCGCAGCGCACGTCTGCCACGCCAGCCGCGCTTCTCGCAGCACGCGCCGCTGATCGTGGACTACGACTGGACCTTGACCATCTAAGGTCTTTTTCCAGGCACAAAAAAACCGACATCGCTGTCGGTTTTTTTGTGGGCGGTGGTTATTTGATCAACCGCAATGTCCACGGATAACGATAAGCCACGCCCTTGTTGGCCTTGATGCCCGCAATGATCGTCATCACCACCGCGCCGATCACCAGCACGGTCATCAACACGAAGCCGATCACGATAAAACCCAGCAGGAAGCAGACCGCCCAGGCAATGCCCACGGTGATCTGGAAATTCAGCGCTTCCTTGCCCTGGTCATCAATGAACGGGTCTGCATCCTTCTTCACCTGCCAGAGAATCAAGGGCCCCAGCAGGCTGCCGAACGGGAACATCAGCCCGAAGAACGCCGCAAAATGACAGAGCATCGCCCACTGGCGAACTTCCTTGGACGGTGTCGGCAGTGGAAGTTGGCTGTCACTCATGGCGTCGCTCCTTGGGATTGAATCAGTCGGCCAATGCGGCGTTCTGCAGTTCGAAGATTTCGGTCATGCCCTTCTGGGCCAGGGCCAGCATGGCATTCAGGTCCGCCGGCTGGAATGGCGCGCCTTCGGCGGTGCCCTGCACTTCAATGAAACCACCGGTGCTGGTCATCACCACGTTCAGGTCGGTCTCGGCAGCCGAATCTTCAAGATAGTCCAGATCCAGCACCGGCTCGCCCTGATACATGCCGACCGATACAGCCGCGATCATCTGCTTGAGCGGATCGCCGCCTTTCAGGCCGCCACGTTTCTTGATGACTTTGAGCGCGTCGACCAGGGCAACCATGGCGCCGGTGATGGAGGCAGTACGGGTACCACCGTCGGCCTGGATCACGTCGCAGTCGACGTACAGGGTCACGTCGCCCAGCTTGGACATGTCCAGGGCTGCACGCAGGGAGCGACCGATCAGGCGCTGGATTTCCAGGGTGCGGCCGCCTTGCTTGCCACGGCTGGCTTCACGCTGGTTACGCTCGCCGGTGGCGCGCGGCAGCATGCCGTATTCGGCGGTCAACCAACCCTGGCCCTGGCCCTTGAGGAAACGCGGCACGCCGTTTTCGACGCTGACGGTGCAGATAACCTTGGTATCGCCAAACTCGACCAGTACAGATCCCTCGGCGTGTTTGGTGTAGTTGCGGGTGATGCGGATCGAGCGGAGCTGATCGGCAGCGCGACCACTTGGACGTTTCATAGGGGATACCTGTACGGAGGACGAAAAACTGCCGAGCATTATAGAGCCGCCAGCCCTGATCGGCACGGCTAAAAAATCCTGTTACAAACCCGGGCACCGAAGCCACTGTTTGGGGCCACCCGTCCCGTTGAGCTACAATCCTGCGCCTTCGCAGCCTGTCGGCTTCAATCTACCCATCAGCCCGCCTGTTTGCGGGACTGCATCGCGAGGTACCTCCATGGTGCACAGCATGACCGCCTTCGCCCGCGTCGAAAAAGCCGGCGTCCAAGGCACCCTGAGCTGGGAATTGCGCTCGGTCAACAGCCGCTACCTGGAGCCGCACCTGCGCCTGCCGGAATCGTTTCGCGACCTCGAAGGCGCGGTTCGTGAGGCACTGCGCCAGGGCATCTCCCGCGGCAAGCTGGAATGCACCCTGCGCTTTACCGAGGAAACCACCGGCAAGCCGTTGCAGGTGGATCGCGAGCGCGCCGCGCAATTGGTCGCCGCCGCCGAAACCATCGCCGGCCTGATCAAGCAGCCTGCCGCCATCAACCCGCTGGAAGTCCTGGCCTGGCCCGGCGTGCTGGTGGCCGACGCCACTGACCCACAGGCGTTGAACGCCGAGGCGCTGGCCCTGTTCAACCAGGGCTTGAAAGAACTCAAGGCCGGCCGCGAACGCGAAGGCGCCGAGCTGGCCCGTCTGATCAGCGACCGCCTGACCTCCATTGAAGAAGACGTGGTGACCCTGCGCGAACTGGTGCCGCAGATGCTTGCCACCCAGCGCCAGAAGGTCCTGGACCGCTTCGCCGACATGCAGGCCGAACTGGATCCGGTGCGTCTGGAGCAGGAGATGGTCCTGCTGGCACAAAAGAGCGACGTTGCCGAAGAGCTCGACCGCCTGAGCACCCACATCCTGGAAGTGCGCCGCGTGCTCAAGTCCGCCGGTGCCGCCGGTCGGCGCCTGGACTTCCTGATGCAGGAACTCAACCGCGAAGCCAATACACTGGGCTCCAAAGCCTTTGATCCGCGCAGCACCCAGGCGGCGGTCAACCTCAAAGTGTTGATCGAGCAAATGCGCGAACAAGTACAGAATATCGAGTAAGGCACCCTGACATGACCCACAGCACCGGCACCCTGTACATCATTTCCGCCCCATCGGGCGCGGGCAAAAGCAGCCTGGTCAAGGCCCTGACCGACGCTGACGAGCAGATCCGCATCTCGGTATCCCACACCACCCGCGCCATGCGCCCGGGTGAAGTGAACGGCGTGCACTACCACTTCGTCGAGCGCACCGAGTTCGTCAAGATGATCGAGCACGGTGATTTCCTCGAGCGCGCCGAGGTCTTCGGCAACCTCTACGGCACCTCGCAAAGCCACCTGCAGCAGACCCTGGACGAAGGCCACGACCTGATCCTGGAAATCGACTGGCAGGGCGCCGAGCAAGTGCGCCAGTTGATGCCCAAAGCCCGCTCGATCTTCATCCTGCCGCCTTCGCTGGAAGCATTGCACCAGCGCCTGACCAATCGTGGCCAGGACAGCGACGAGATCATCGAAGGTCGCATGCGTGAAGCCGTCAGTGAAATGAGCCACTACGTCGACTACGACTACCTGATCATCAACGACGATTTCGCTCACGCGCTGGACGATCTGAAAGCGATTTTCCGCGCCAATCAGCTCCAGCAAAAGCGTCAGCAGCAGCGTTTCGGCAAATTATTGGCCGAACTGCTCGGCTGATTGGCTCTTCCCAAAACCGCTGCAGGGGCTTTACATTGGCACTTGTAGCGCGTTTGCGATGGCCTGCGAAAAATCAGCGCTTCCCTAAACGCTGGTGATTTTTTAAACTGTTCAGTCCGCTCGCCCAACCGGGCAGCGCGCATATTGCATTCGCTCCGAGGAATACCATGGCCCGCGTAACCGTTGAAGACTGCCTAGAACACGTGGATAACCGCTTTGAGCTGGTCATGCTCTCTACCAAGCGTGCCCGTCAACTGGCCACTGGCGGCAAAGAGCCCCTGGTCCAGTGGGAAAACGACAAGCCTACCGTTGTAGCCCTGCGTGAAATCGCTGAAGGCCTGATGAGCTACGAGTTCATCGCCAACGCCGAAATCGTTGAAGACGAACCGCTGTTTGCAGCGTTCGAGGACGAGTCCAACGAGGCCGTCTAAGCCTATGCCTGGTCGACGTAGCACGGCGCGGGGTCACAGCCAACGGCAGGAGTTAATACTTTGCCGAGCATAGACGCCCTCGCCGATCGCTTATCGACCTACCTCGGCCCAGACCAGGTCAACCTGGTCCGCCGAGCGTATTTCTACGCCGAACAAGCCCACGACGGCCAACGCCGCCGCAGTGGCGAGGCGTATGTCACGCATCCTCTTGCCGTGGCCAATATTCTTGCCGACATGCACATGGACCATCAGAGCCTGATGGCCGCGATGCTGCATGACGTGATCGAAGACACCGGCATTGCCAAGGAAGCGCTCAGTGCGCAATTTGGCGAAACCGTGGCCGAACTGGTCGACGGGGTCAGCAAACTGACCCAGATGAACTTCGAGACCAAGGCCGAAGCCCAGGCGGAAAACTTCCAGAAGATGGCCATGGCCATGGCCCGGGACATCCGGGTGATCCTGGTCAAGCTGGCCGACCGGCTGCACAACATGCGCACGCTGGAAGTGCTGTCCGGTGAAAAACGCCGGCGCATCGCCAAGGAAACCCTGGAAATCTACGCGCCCATCGCCAACCGGCTGGGCATGCACGCCATTCGTATCGAGTTCGAAGACCTCGGCTTCAAGGCCATGCACCCGATGCGTTCCGCGCGCATCTACCAGGCAGTGAAACGCGCCCGGGGCAATCGCAAGGAAATCGTCAACAAGATCGAAGAATCCCTGAGCCATTGCCTGGCGATCGATGAGATCGAGGGCGAGGTCAGCGGCCGGCAGAAACACATCTACGGCATCTACAAGAAGATGCGCGGCAAGCGCCGGGCCTTCAACGAGATCATGGACGTGTACGCGTTCCGGATCATCGTCGACAAGGTCGATACCTGCTACCGCGTGCTGGGTGCTGTACATAATTTGTACAAGCCCCTGCCGGGACGCTTCAAGGATTACATCGCGATTCCCAAGGCCAACGGCTATCAGTCGCTGCATACCACGCTGTTCGGTATGCACGGGGTGCCGATCGAGATCCAGATCCGCACCCGCGAAATGGAAGAGATGGCCAACAACGGCATCGCCGCCCATTGGCTGTACAAATCCACCGGCGACGAGCAGCCAAAAGGCACCCATGCCCGCGCCCGCCAGTGGGTCAAGGGCGTGCTGGAAATGCAGCAACGTGCCGGCAACTCCCTGGAATTTATCGAAAGCGTGAAGATCGACCTGTTCCCGGACGAGGTCTACGTGTTCACGCCCAAAGGCCGGATCATGGAGCTGCCCAAAGGCTCCACGGCGGTCGACTTTGCCTACGCGGTGCACACCGACGTGGGTAACAGCTGCATAGCCTGTCGGATCAATCGTCGACTGGCCCCGCTGTCGGAACCGCTGCAAAGCGGCTCCACGGTGGAGATCGTCAGCGCACCGGGCGCGCGCCCGAACCCGGCCTGGCTCAACTTTGTGGTCACCGGCAAGGCTCGCACCCACATCCGTCACGCCCTGAAACTGCAACGCCGTTCCGAGTCCATCAGCCTGGGCGAACGCCTGCTGAACAAGGTGCTCAACGGCTTCGACAGCTCACTGGACAAGATCCCGGCCGAACGCGTGCAGGCGATGTTGCACGAGTACCGCCAGGAACTGATCGAAGACTTGCTGGAAGACATCGGCCTGGGCAACCGCATGGCCTATGTGGTCGCGCGCCGCCTGCTGGGCGAAGGCGAACAGTTGCCAAGCCCCGAAGGCCCGCTGGCGATTCGCGGCACCGAAGGCCTGGTGCTCAGCTACGCCAAGTGCTGCACGCCGATCCCGGGCGACCCGATTGTCGGCCACTTGTCCGCCGGCAAAGGCATGGTGGTGCACCTGGACAACTGCCGCAATATCAGTGAAATCCGCCACAACCCCGAGAAATGCATCCAGCTTTCGTGGGCAAAGGATGTCACTGGCGAATTCAACGTCGAGCTGCGGGTCGAGCTGGAACACCAGCGCGGCCTGATCGCCCTGCTGGCCAGCAGCGTGAACGCGGCCGACGGCAATATCGAGAAAATCAGCATGGACGAACGCGATGGCCGCATCAGCGTGGTCCAACTGGTGGTCAGCGTGCACGATCGCGTGCACCTGGCCCGCGTGATCAAGAAACTGCGCGCCCTGACCGGGGTCATCCGCATCACCCGCATGCGCGCCTAGCCCATCCATTACAAGGAGTCATTCATGACCAAGACTGTTATCACCAGCGACAAGGCACCAGCAGCAATCGGTACTTATTCCCAGGCGATCAAGGCGGGCAATACCGTCTACATGTCCGGCCAGATTCCACTGGACCCAAAAACCATGGAGCTGGTTGAAGGCTTTGAAGCCCAGACCATCCAGGTCTTCGAAAACCTGAAGTCGGTTGCCGAAGCTGCGGGCGGTTCGTTCAAGGACATCGTCAAACTGAACATCTTCCTCACCGACCTGAGCCACTTCGCCAAGGTCAACGAGATCATGGGCAAATACTTCGAACAGCCGTACCCTGCCCGCGCCGCCATCGGCGTTGCCGCCCTGCCAAAGGGCGCGCAGGTTGAGATGGACGCCATTCTGGTCATCGAGTAAAACATCCGGCGCAGCGCTTCCACGGGAAGGCTGCGCCGAATTGGTTCTTGGAAGGATTTCGTAATGCGCAAAGCGCTCGTTGCCTCTTCGTTGCTCGCCCTGTTGCTCGGCGGCTGCGCCAGCAATCCCGCCGACCTGGATGTGAGCGGCACCTGGATCAACCAGGCCGCCATCGACGCGGCAGCCAAGGGCGGCCCTTTGCGTGAAGCCCTGCAGAGCTATGGTCCGAACCTCGAATGGGAGGTGAACACCAAAGCGTCCCAGGCCCGCTACTACAACGGTTTTGAAGTAGCTGAAGGCAAATTGCTGGGTGAAAAATCCGGCGCCTGGAGTGTCGATTTCTACGGCAGCTCCGCCACTGAACTCAAGCGTAAAGGCAAGCTGCTGCTGCAAGGGGCCAATGATAACGAGCCCGAGCAACTGTTCGCCCGTGCCAAGGATCCAGCCCCCGAAGGCGCGCCACTGGGTGCCAACTTCGAACGCACCCTGTACGCCGCCTACATGGGCGGCACCTGGAAAATCAGCAGCGGCACTGGCGAAGGCGCCACCGTACAGTTCCAGGCCAATGGCCAGGTGACCGGCTTGCCCGGCGCCGATCAGTACTCGCTGTGCCTGGCGGGCGATTGCGCCTCCATGAGCGGCGGCTACGACAGTATCTGGCTACAGTTGAACGGCCAGGGCAACCCGTGGATCTTTGCGCGCAAGGGCAAGCAACTGGAGATCTTCCAGGCGATCAACACCGCCCAGGCCGACGAGGTACCCTCGTTTACCCCCGGGCCACGACAGTGGTTGCTGGAAAAACAGTGACGCAAAAAAGGAGCCCTCAGGCTCCTTTTTCTTCACGCCGCGATCAACCCTCCAGGATCGCCGCATACCCTTCGCGATAACTCGGATAACGCGGCACCCAGCCCAACGCCTTGGCCCGGGCGTTGCTGCACTGCTTGCTACCGGCGCGTCGCACGCTGGCGTTCTCGGCCCATTCGGTCACGCCAAGGTACTCGCGCAACCAGGCAACCACCTCGGCCAGCGGGGCCGGAGCATCGTCAACGCCGATGTAGCACTTATCCAGCACACCCCCCTGCTCCACGTGCTGCAGCAAAAACGCCAGCAAACCCGCCGCGTCATCCGCGTGAATCCGGTTGCCATATAAAGGCGGATCAATCGCCACGCGATAGCCCTGGCGCACTTGGCTCAACAACCACTCCCGACCTGGACCATAAATCCCGGTAAGGCGCACGACACTGGCGGGAATGCCGCTATCCAATGCCACTTGCTCGGCTTCCAGCATGACTAGGCCGGAATAACCGCCTGCCTTGGTCTCGGAGCTTTCGTCGACCCACTCACCGTTCTGCTGCCCATACACACTGCTGCTGGACACAAACAGCAGGTGCTTGGGCTCCTGGCCGTAGTCGTTCAGCCACTCCAGCACATGCCGCAACCCTTGCACGTATGCCGCACGATAACCCGCCTCGTCGTGATCGGTGGCGGCCGCGCAATACACCAGGTAATCCACCCCGCCCACCGGCCAGGTATCGGGGCAGTCTTCATTGAACAGGTCGCCGGCAATCCCGATAACGCCCTTGGGAAGGCGCGAAATATCCCGCCGCAGGCCATGAACCTCCCAGCCCTGGGCCAGCAATTGGGTGGCCAGACGGCTACCGACATCGCCGCAACCGGCAATCACCACAGAAGGCGCAGACATCACAAAACTCCGTTCTTAAAGGTCAAGGTTAGCCCCCGCAGATGACCAGCGGCCAGCAAAACGACAAATAAAGTAACTGTATTACTTCTGTTAACAAGAATTACTTGCAATAATAACCGCCCATTTGTCCTCGACCCGTTACGGTCTGGAAGGACGCTCACTCATTTTTTTCTCTCAGGTCCGGCCAGCATGACACGCAATACATCCCCCGCTTCGCCAACCAAGCCTCACAGCCCATCCCGCGCCTGGCGTGCGATTGCTGCAGTGCTGTTCAGCGTCCTGCTGGCACCGACCGCCGCGTTCGCCGACAACACCGCGCCGGCCGCCCCGCCTGCAGCGAGCGCGCCAGCTACAGAGCAAAACGCTCCTGCGCCAGCCGCCGCACCGGCCGCGACCGACCCGGCCCTGGCCGCCGAAGGCGCACCGGCTGACGAATCCGGCGTCGTGCTGGAAGAAGACAACAGCCTGGGCATGGCCCACGACCTGTCGCCGTGGGGCATGTACCAGAACGCTGACATCATCGTGAAGATCGTGATGATCGGCCTGGCCATCGCTTCGATCATCACCTGGACCATCTGGATCGCCAAGGGCTTCGAACTGCTGGGCGCCAAGCGTCGCCTGCGCACTGAAATCGTCCACCTGAAAAAAGCCACCACCCTGAAAGAAGCCAGCGAAAGCGCGGCGAAGAAGGGCACCCTGGCGCACCTGCTGGTTCACGACGCACTCGAAGAGATGCGCCTGTCGGCCAACACCCGTGAAAAGGAAGGCATCAAGGAACGCGTCAGTTTCCGTCTTGAGCGCCTGGTTGCCGCCTGCGGTCGCAACATGAGCAACGGCACCGGCGTGCTGGCCACCATCGGTTCCACCGCGCCCTTCGTCGGCCTGTTCGGTACCGTATGGGGCATCATGAACAGCTTCATCGGCATCGCCAAAACCCAGACCACCAACCTCGCCGTCGTGGCGCCCGGCATCGCCGAAGCCCTGCTGGCAACCGCACTGGGCCTGGTTGCCGCGATTCCTGCGGTGGTGATCTACAACGTCTTCGCCCGTTCGATCGCCGGCTACAAGGCTCAGGTATCGGACGCTTCGGCAGAAGTCCTGTTGCTGGTCAGCCGTGACCTCGATCACCTGCCTTCCGAGCGCAGCTCGCAACCGCATATGGTGAAAGTGGGGTAATCGGCCATGGGCCTGCATTTGAATCAAGGCGACGACGAGCTCGTCGAGAACCACGAAATCAACGTCACGCCGTTTATCGACGTGATGCTGGTGCTGCTGATCATCTTCATGGTGGCTGCACCGTTGGCCACCGTGGATATCAAGGTCGACCTGCCCGCTTCCAGCGCGAAACCTGCGCCGCGGCCGGAGAAACCGATATTCCTCAGCGTGAAGGCGGACCAGCGTCTGTTCCTGGGCGAAGAAGAAGTCAAATCCGACACCCTGGGCGCGGTGCTCGACGCCAAGACCCAGGGCAAGAAAGACACGACCATCTTCTTCCAGGCCGACAAGGGCGTGGACTACGGCGACCTGATGAGCGTGATGGATGCCCTGCGGGCGGCCGGCTACCTCAAGGTAGGCCTGGTCGGACTTGAGACGGCAGCCAAGAAATGATCACGACGCGCCACAAACTGACGCGTTATGGCACCAGCCTCGCCGTCGTGCTGGGCGTCCACGCCGTCGCGATCATCATCGCGCTCCAGTGGTCGGCGCCACATATGGTCCAGCTGCCTCCGGCCGCCATGGTCATCGACCTGGCACCGATGCCGGCGCCACCACCTCCGGCCCCGCCGAAGGTGATCACGCCGCCACAGCCGCCTGCGCCAGTCGAAGAGCTGCCATTGCCGAAACTGGCCGAGGCACCTAAGCCGACGATCCAGGTGCCAAAGCCGGTCAAGCCCAAGCCAAAACCACAGCCGCCCAAGCCTGTGGAGAAGAAGCCCGATCCGCCCAAGGAAAAACCTTCCGAAGAGCCGCCGAGCGAAACTCCGCAGAACAACGCGCCTACGGAAAAATCCGCCCAGCCACAACCGGGCCCTTCACCGCAGCAGATCGCGGCCAAGGCCACCTGGGAAAGTACCCTGCTGGGCCACCTGCAGAAGTACAAGAAGTACCCGCCGGGCGCCCAGGCGCGTGGCAAGGAAGGCCTGAACCGCCTGCGTTTCGTGGTGGATGCCGATGGCAACGTGCTGTCCTACGAACTGGTGGGCCGCTCCGGCAACGCCGACCTGGACCGCGCCACCCTCGACATGATCCGTCGTGCCCAGCCGCTGCCCAAGCCACCGGCCGACATGTTGAAAGGCGGAAGCATCGAGATCGTTGCACCGTTCGTTTACAACATCGAAAAACGTCGCCGCTAAACCCTACCGTGGGCACTCTCGGGTGCCCACGGCTGCTGTTCCCTCCCCGCGCATCACCGCAACCTGAACCGGGCTTGAACGAGTCAACACCTAACTCGATCTTCACTTGTAACACTTAAAGACAACGCTAATTATCCGCGAATAGTTCTCATTAGCGGACATTCGGCATGCCCAACCTTGCCCGGCTGGCTCTCCTCCTATTGGCTTTACCCGTCGCTGCACAGGCGGATCAGCTGGTCACCCTGGTCATTCAGAACCACACCTTCAGCCCCTCGACGTTCGAGGTGCCGGCCGGTGAGCGCTTTCGCATTCAACTCACCAGCCACGATGAAAGCGTCGACGAGTTCGAAAGCTACGACATGAAGTTCGAAAAAATCATCGTCCCCGGCAACACCATCACGGTGTTTGCCGGCCCGCTGCATCCCGGCACCTACACCTTCTTCGATGACTACCACCCCGACCAGGCCAAAGGCACGGTCACCGCCGTCGCGGCCAAGGAGTAAGCCATGCTGGCCTGTCTGTTGATCGTGTTTCGAGAAGTGCTGGAAGCCGGGATTGTGGTGGGCATCGTGATGGCCGCCACCCAGGGCCTGGCAAGACGTGGGCTGTTCATTGGCGGCGGAATCGCAGCCGGCGTGCTCGGTGCCGGCATCTTGGCGCTGTTTACCGGCGCAATCACCCAGGCGCTGCAAGGCTTCGGCCAGGAAATTTTCAACGCGGCCATCCTGGTGGTCGCCGTGGTCATGCTGGGCTGGCACAACTTATGGATGGCCAGTCATGGTCGCGAGCTGGCGACCCAACTGCGCAGCGCAGGCAATTCAGTACTCAAGGGTGAAAAATCACTCTGGGCCCTGGCCGTGGTCATCACCGTGGCCGTGCTGCGCGAAGGCTCGGAAATCGTGCTGTTCCTCTATGGCATCGCCGCATCCAGCCAGACAGACCCACTGTCGATGTTGGCCGGCGGCGTGCTCGGCATCGTCGCCGGCGCCGCGCTGTCCTGGCTGATGTACCGCGGCCTGGTCGCCATCAGCCTCAAGCGCCTGTTCTCGATTACCGGCTGGATGATCGCCTTGCTTGCCGCCGGCATGGCTGGCCGGGCCGCCGCGATCCTCGCCGGTATCGACCTGATTCCCGCCTGGGGCTACCAGCTCTGGGACACCTCCTGGCTGGTCTCCGATGGCAGCCTCACCGGCCGCGCATTGACCGCGCTGGTGGGCTACACCGACCGACCTCTGGGCGTTCAATTGGTGGCGTGGCTCGTCACCCTCTCGCTCCTGGTGCTGGGTAACCGTTTACTGCATTCACGCCCGACACAATCACATTAACCGCCCCAGGAGCCCCACCATGAAACACCTGCGCAACCCCTTCGCCGCCGCACTGCTGCTCGTCAGCGCCGTGGCCGCTTCCTCCCTCGCCCAAGCCCGCGAATACCCGATTGGCGGACCGGTGCAGATCAATGACATGGAGATCGCCTCCTCGTACCTGGTGGGCATCGAAATGGCGCCCATGCCGCCAGGCATGGTGATGAGCAAGGACTCGGTACACCTTGAGACCGATGTGCACGCCACCGCCGACAACAAATACGGCCTGTCCAACGGTGAGTGGGTGCCCTACCTGACCATCAGCTACTCACTGGTCAAGGAGGGCTCGCCCGACTACAAGGAAATCGGCACGCTGTTGCCGATGGTGGCCAAAGACGGCGCCCACTACGCCAACAACGTGAAAATGGACGGCCCCGGCACCTACACCGTGGTGCTGCGCTATGAAAGCCCACAGATCAAGGGCTTCTTCCACCATGTAGACAAGGAAACCGGCGTGCCTGAATGGTGGGCTCCCTTCACCGAAACCTTCACCTTCAAGTACCCGCAAAAGTGAAATACGGGGCGGCGATACCCGATTAACCGGTGTCGCGGCCCCTACGCTGTCTGATAACGTGCGTCTATCGATTGCAGCCGGTATGCTTGGCCCGCAACCTCATGGACGCCCGCTATGACTCTTACAGAATTACGCTACATCGTTACCCTCGCCCAAGAGCAGCACTTCGGCCACGCGGCCGAGCGTTGCCACGTCAGCCAGCCGACGCTGTCGGTGGGTGTGAAGAAGCTTGAAGACGAACTCGGTGTGCTGATTTTCGAGCGCAGCAAAAGCGCCGTGCGCCTGACGCCCGTCGGCGAAGGCATCGTCGCCCAGGCCCAGAAGGTTCTGGAACAGGCCCAGAGCATTCGCGAGCTGGCCCAGGCCGGCAAGAACCAACTGACCGCCCCGCTGAAAGTCGGCGCCATCTACACCGTCGGCCCGTACCTGTTCCCGCACTTGATTCCGCAACTGCACCGCGTCGCGCCGCAGATGCCGCTATATATCGAAGAAAACTTCACCCACGTGCTGCGCGACAAACTGCGCAACGGCGAGCTGGACGCGATCATCATCGCCCTGCCGTTCAACGAGGCGGATGTGCTGACGCTGCCGCTCTACGATGAGCCGTTCTACGTGCTGATGCCGGCGTCCCACCCATGGACGCAGAAAGACACCATCGACGCGGGCCTGCTCAACGACAAGAGCCTGCTGTTGCTGGGCGAAGGCCATTGCTTCCGCGACCAGGTGCTGGAAGCCTGCCCGACCCTGACCAAGGGCAACGACGGCGCCAAGCACACCACCGTGGAGTCCAGCTCCCTGGAAACCATTCGCCATATGGTCGCCTCCGGACTGGGTATCTCGATCCTGCCGCTGTCGGCGGTCGACAGCCATCACTACGCCCCCGGCGTGATCGCCGTGCGCCCACTGACGCCGCCGGTACCGTTCCGCACCGTGGCGATTGCCTGGCGTGCGAGCTTCCCGCGTCCGAAAGCGATTGAAATCCTCGCCGACTCGATCCGCCTGTGTTCGGTGGCCAAGCCGCCTGCTGCGAGCTAATTAACGGTATGACTGAGCTGTCGCAGGTATCGGTGACGGCACTCAAGGGTGTCGGGGAGGCCATGGCCGAGAAGTTGGCCAAGGTCGGGCTGGAAAATCTCCAGGACGTGCTGTTCCACCTGCCCCTGCGTTACCAGGACCGCACCCGCGTGGTGCCCATCGGCCACTTGCGTCCTGGGCAGGACGCCGTGGTTGAAGGCACCGTCAGCGGCGCCGACGTGGTCATGGGCAAGCGCCGCAGTTTGGTCGTGCGCCTGCAAGACGGCACCGGCGGCCTGAGCCTGCGCTTCTACCACTTCAGCAACGCCCAGAAGGAAGGCCTCAAGCGTGGTACCCGCGTGCGCTGCTACGGCGAAGCCCGGCCCGGCGCTTCGGGGCTGGAAATCTATCACCCGGAATACCGCGCGATTACCGGCGACGAACCGCCGCCGGTAGACACCACCCTCACGCCAATTTACCCGCTCACCGAGGGCCTGACCCAGCAGCGCTTGCGCCAACTGTGCATGCAGACTCTGACGATGCTCGGGCCAAAAAGCCTGCCCGACTGGCTGCCCCAGGAACTGGCGCGCGACTATCAACTGGCGCCGCTGGATGATGCGATCCGCTACCTGCATCACCCACCCGCCGACGCCGACGTCGACGAGTTGGCTCTCGGTCATCACTGGGCCCAGCATCGCCTGGCGTTCGAAGAACTGCTGACCCATCAACTGTCCCAGCAGCGCCTGCGCGAGAGCATGCGTTCGCTGCGCGCGCCGGCCATGCCCAAGGCCAAGCGCCTGCCTGCGCAATACCTGGCCAACCTGGGGTTTGCACCGACGGGCGCCCAGCAACGGGTCGGCAATGAAATCGCCTACGACCTGAGCCAGAAAGAACCGATGCTGCGGCTGATCCAGGGTGACGTGGGCGCGGGTAAAACCGTGGTCGCCGCCCTCGCCGCGTTGCAGGCCCTCGAAGCCGGCTATCAGGTGGCGCTGATGGCGCCCACCGAGATTCTCGCCGAGCAGCACTTCATCACCTTCAAGCGCTGGCTCGAACCGCTGGGCCTGGAAGTCGCGTGGCTGGCCGGCAAGCTCAAGGGCAAGAACCGCGTAGCCGCCCTGGAGCAGATCGCCGCCGGCGCCCCGATGGTGGTGGGCACCCACGCGTTGTTCCAAGACGAAGTGAAGTTCAAGAATCTGGCGCTGGTGATCATCGACGAACAGCACCGCTTCGGTGTGCAGCAGCGCCTGGCCCTGCGCCAGAAAGGCGTGGGCGGCCGCATGAGCCCGCACCAGTTGATTATGACCGCCACACCGATCCCACGCACCCTGGCCATGAGCGCCTACGCCGACCTCGACACTTCGATCCTCGACGAACTGCCGCCGGGCCGAACGCCGGTCAACACCGTGCTGGTCACCGACACCCGCCGCGTCGAAGTCATCGAACGGGTGCGCGGCGCCTGCGCCGAAGGCCGTCAGGCGTATTGGGTGTGCACGCTGATCGAAGAATCCGAAGAGCTGACCTGCCAGGCCGCCGAAACCACCTATGAAGACCTCACCAGTGCCTTGGGTGAACTCAAGGTCGGGCTGATCCACGGTCGCATGAAGCCGGTGGAAAAGGCCGCGGTAATGGCCGAGTTCAAGGCCGGCAACCTGCAATTGCTGGTGGCGACCACGGTGATTGAAGTCGGCGTCGACGTCCCCAACGCCAGCCTGATGATCATCGAGAACCCCGAGCGCCTGGGCCTGGCGCAACTGCACCAATTGCGCGGCCGCGTCGGCCGGGGCAGCGCCGCCAGCCACTGTGTGCTGCTGTACCACCCGCCGCTGTCGCAGATCGGTCGCCAGCGCCTGGGGATCATGCGCGAAACCAACGACGGCTTCGTGATCGCCGAAAAAGACCTCGAACTGCGCGGCCCCGGCGAGATGCTCGGCACCCGCCAGACCGGCCTGCTGCAATTCAAGGTCGCCGACCTGATGCGCGATGCCGACTTGCTGCCCGCCGTGCGCGACGCGGCCCAGGCGTTACTGGAGCGTTGGCCGGAACACGTCAGCCCGCTGCTGGATCGCTGGCTGAGACATGGGCAGCAATACGGCCAAGTGTGACGGCTGACTCACTTAGACAACCCTCACTTGTATCAAGCTGGTTATACTCCAATGACTGTAGGAAATTGGATTCAGGCCATGTCAGAAGTTGCCCTCGCCACAGCCCCACCGACTGCACCCTCGGTGATTCGGACGCTGCTTGCAAAGCTCGCCATCAGCTACACGGAAGTTACCGAACGCCCCGGCCTGAACCCGGCGCAGAAGGTTCAAGCCGTACTGCTCGATGATGCCGTGGGTGCACTCATGGTGCTGTTTCCACAGAACCAGTTGCTGGACCTTAATCGCCTCGCCGAGCTCACCGGTCGGCGCCTCACGGCGGTGTCGCCGGAGCGCCTGGAGCGTATGCTCGGCAAGCACAGCCTGAGCCTGCTGCCCGGCCTGCCGCCGCTGACCAGTTCTCCCTGCCTCTACGAAGAAAGCCTGTTGCGTGAGCCGACCGTGCTGGTGCACTCGGGCGAATCCGGGCTGCTGCTGGAGATTTCCAGCGACGCGTTCAAGAGCATGCTGACCAAGGCCAGCGCCGCGCATTTCGGCGAGCCGCTGAGCAACATCCGGCCAAACCTGGATCGCCCCAACGACGACCGCGAGGAAATCACCCAGGCGATGCAGGCGTTCACCGCCCGCCGTATCCAGCAGCGCCTGGAAGCCACCATCGAAATTCCACCGCTGGCCGATACCGCGCAAAAGATCATCAAGCTGCGGGTCGACCCCAACGCCACCATCGACGACATCACCGGCGTGGTCGAAACCGACCCGGCCCTGGCCGCCCAGGTGGTGAGTTGGGCCGCGTCGCCCTACTACGCCTCGCCGGGCAAGATCCGCTCGGTGGAAGACGCCATCGTGCGCGTGCTGGGCTTTGACCTGGTGATCAACCTCGCACTCGGCCTGGCCCTGGGCAAGACCTTGAGCCTGCCCAAGGACCACCCGCAACAGGCCACGCCGTACTGGCACCAGTCGATCTACACCGCTGCCGTCATCGAAGGCCTGACCCGCGCCATGCCCCGCGCCCAGCGCCCGGAAGCCGGGCTGACGTACCTCGCCGGCCTGCTGCACAATTTCGGCTACCTGTTGCTGGCCCACGTCTTCCCGCCGCACTTCTCACTGATCTGCCGGCACCTGGAGGTCAACCCGCACCTGTGCCACAGCTACATCGAGCAGCATCTGCTGGGCATCAGCCGCGAGCAGATTGGTGCGTGGTTAATGCGCTATTGGGACATGCCGGACGAACTGTCCACCGCCCTGCGCTTCCAGCACGACCCGACCTACGACGGCCAATATGCGGAATACCCGAACCTGGTGTGCCTGGCGGTGCGCTTGCTGCGCAGCCGTGGCATCGGCTCGGGGCCGGATGAATCCATCCCGGACGAACTGCTTGAGCGCCTGGGGCTGACCCGGGACAAGGCAGAGGATGTGGTGAGCAAGGTGCTGGACGCGGAAACGTTGTTGCGCGAGTTGGCGTCGCAGTTCAGCCAGGGATAAATCGGGCGCTGTTACACCGTATTCGCGAGCAAGCCCGCTCCCACATTCGACCGAGTTCCAACTTTGGAATGGGATTGAATGTGGGAGCGGGCTTGCTCGCGAATGCAGGCGACGCAGTATTGCTGAAGAACCCCCTAGCCTTTGGGCTTTTTCTTCGGCTTCAAATACTTGGTCAACCCCTGGAACCAGATCACCAGCGCCGGGTTGCCCTTGATCTGGATCGACTTGTCCTGAATCCCCGTCATGAACGCCAGTTGCTTGTTCTTCGCCTGCATCGTGGCGAAGCCGTAGGCGGCGTCTTTGAAGGCGATGGCAAACGCAGGCGCGGGATGAACACCCGAGCGGCTGGTAATGCGCTGGTCTTTGACGATGAAGTGACGGGCAACCTTGCCGTCGAGGGTCTGCAACTGGAACGCCAGGTCCTTGTCACCCAACTGCTGCTGGAACGCAGGGTTGGTGCGGCTGGCTTTGCCCATCAACAGGCCAAGCATCCAGAGAAGAAAACGAAATTTCATGCACACGGCCTCAGTGTAATTATTGGGTGGCCGCAGCAGTTTAACGATTTGTGCAAATAACGCTACCGATCTCCCGTTTTAGCAGGAGATCGGCTGGCGTTTAACGCTTATAGCAACAACTTTCCTCAGACGTTAGGGCAAGGAACCGGTGCCCAGTCCGCCAGGTTCGGATCACGGCAAGTGCCTTCGATCTGCGCTTTACCGGCGCTGGCAACCTGCTTGCTTTCAGCTTGCTTGGTCTGGGCGGTCTGGATGGTTTTCTCGGTGGCTACGGCTTCTTTCGGCACGGTTGGCAGTACCGGCTTTTTCGCGACTTTTACCGGCTTCTTGCCTTTGGCTGGCGTCACCACCGGCGTGGTATCGGCAGTCGCAACAGTGACCACGTCAGCACGTTGTACGCCCACTTGTTGCAGATCCTGCTCGTACGCCTGGGTGTAGTTGTTCAGGTCTTCGCTGGCCTTGCCGTTCACCGCGACGATCAGGTCGTTGGACTCTTTCAGGCCCGAGACGATTTCTGCCAGGCGCTTGCGGCCTTCAACGTCGTTGACGGTCTTGGCCTTGCGGTCGGCCACCAGCTTGGTGAACGCGCTCTGGTAGCACTGCTGGGACGCCTTGGCGTACGCGGTGCTGCGGTCGATGTCCGAAGCGCGCTTGTTGACGTCGGTGGCGTAGGAGGCGATGCGCTGGTTGTCATCGGTGATCTGCTTCTGGCGCTCGGTGTAGTAACCCGCAGCACCACCGGCCAGGGCGCCGCCCGCTGCACCGATGGCAGCGTTGCGGCCGCGCTTGTCGGAGTCGCCGGTCAGGGCACCCAGCAAAGCACCACCGGCCGCACCCAGGGCGGCGCCGGTGACCACCGACTTGGTCAGGTCCGAATCGGTAGCGCGCAGGTGCTGCACCGGCTCGTAGCAGTTCGGGTAGTACTCGACCTTGGTGGTCGAGGCGACCTTGTTGGTCGGCGACGTTGCGCAACCGGTCAGCACCGTGCTGAAGCCTGCGGCAATCAGCAGCAGATGACGCTTGGAAACCGCCTTACGGGAAAAAATCATCGTTGTGTTCTCTTTTAAGTTTGACTTGCCCAGCACGGCCCACCGCCGCCTGAGTCCCTTCCAAGCTCGCCGTACAACCAGCGGTCAAGACCGCTGACCGCTCGCTGCGAGCAATTCCTTCAAAATCGTCGCCGGGTCGGCCCGCTGTTGCTTGCGGTAGTTGCCCACATGGCGAACGAATAACGTCGCACGCGTCACCAGGCTCTTGCCCAGTACCGGCTTGCGATCCAACTCTTCCTTGATCCGTTGAAACTGCGCCTGGATCACCGCATCGGTGTAGCGCGTGCCGGTGGCCAGGTTGTCGATGTAGATCGCCACCGCGCCGTCCAGCGCACTGCGCCCATTGGTGATCGCCGTGGCGAACAGCTGCGCGCTGGCCTCGTCCTTGGCGTCGATGGCCTGCTGGCGGCTCTTCTGCAAATTGATCAGGCGGATGTTGTAGTTGTTGATGGTCTCGGCCACCAGGGCCGCGGACTGAATCAGGTTGCCGGCCGCTTCTTCACGCTGCTGGGCGATCAGCGAGACGTTGCGCTTGAGCTCTTCGTTGACCAGGCCGAGCTCGGCTTGCAGGCGCGGGTCGACGCTGGCGGCAATGATGCTGTCCAGGCGCTTGGTCGGGTCCTGGGCGTCGTCGATGGCATCGGTCAGCGAGGCCAGGCGACCTTCCTTCTGCCACTGGGCGAACAGTTCCTTGTAGCGCGAACGCGGTGCCGACAAGGCGCCAATCGCCACGCGAAAGCCGGTGGTCTCGTTGCTTTGTTCGGTACCGTCGGCGGCGAACAACGGGTACTCGCGGCGCATGCCGGTGAACAGCGTGCCCTCGCCTTCCAGATAATTACCGCCCTTGACCACAAAGCCGCCGTAGGTGCCCTGACGACGCCCGGCGTGCACCAGTTGGAAGGATTCCTGGACCATTTCCGCTGCGTTGCCGATCACATCGAACATGCCGATCGGGTTGGGCAGCTTGGTGCCAATGGGCATCAGCCGTGCGGCTTGGCCGGTGCCACCCGCGACCTGATTGAACACCGCGTAATCGGCAAGGGGGCCGTCGCTTTCGCTGCCCTCGGTACGCCGTGGAAACAGCCGGCCTTCCAGGTCCTGACGGCTCACCGCCTGGCCACCGCGCGCGGCGAACTCCCACTCCACTTCGGTAGGCAGGCGCACAAAGCCCAGGCCGCCGTCGTCCGCCGAAGCACCGCGACCACTCACCGGCAGCAGCTCGCGGTGATATTTCATCAACCAGGCGCTGTACACCGCCGAGAAACGTTCGGCTTCAAAGCGCGACAGCTTGACCTTGGGCAAGCGCGCCGCCATCCCGGTAGGTACATCGCACGCCGGGGCGGGTTCGCCACTGGCCAGGGATTGCGCCTGGGACATGACCTGCGCATATTGCCGCGCAGTGACTTCGTACTTGCCGATGAAGTACAGCATCGGCTTGAGCGGGGTCTTGGCGTCGGTCTTCGGCATCAGCGGCGCAATGACCTTGTTCCAGTCCTTGGGCAGGTCCTTGAGGGTGAACTGGCCGTTGATGAAGTCGCGGCGATAACCGGAAATGAACGACTGCTGATAGCCCGCTTCACCTTCGCTGAACGGGTAGCCGAGGCTGATCTCGCGGTCATCCAGGGTGCCCTGGGCCAGCACGTAGGCATAGCGAAACACCATGTTGCCTTCGCAGGGCAGCGGCAGGCTGACGTCGTCCGGCAACGGCTTGGGGTTGTCCAGCTTGTCGCTCGCCTCATCGGCCCAGGCCACACAGGACAGGGTCAGCGCCATGGCGGCGCCCAGTAACTTATACATCTCTGATTCCTTCAGAAGCCTGGATACGCGCCACACGCCAACCGCCACACGCCGCCGCCACGGCGCTGACGCCGAGGACAGCTGCCAGGGCCAGGCCGTAGTGACGCGCCAGCAGGTGACTGGCGTATTCGCCCGGCACCTGCACGAATAATTGGTTCAGGCCGGACTCTGCCAAGCCATATAAAAGCCCACTCAATGCAGCGGCAAACCCCGCGCTGTAGAGCGCCTGCAACACCACAAACAGCAACAACCCGGCGGTGGAAAACCCCAACAACCGCAATACCGACAGCTCCCGGCGCTTGCGTGCAACCGACGCCAGCGCCGCGGCAAAGATCGCGGCAAACGCGCCCCCCAACGCCAGCCCGGCGATGATCCAGAACACGATCGACAGGTTGCGGCTCAACGACTGCACCTGGGCGATGGTCTGGGCCTGGGTCGACACCAACAGATTCTGCCCGGCGAAATACACCCGCAGCGGCTCCACATCCACCAGGCGCCGCGCATACAAACGGAACGCCGGGTATACCCGTTGCTCGCTGACGCCCACCGCATCGCCGTCCCAGCCAAACGCCGGCACCGCGCGGCCATCGCGATAATCTTCCGCTGCTTCCAGCAAGCCCAAGGGTGCAAACAATCCATCCCGGGCGAAGGCTTCCAGCGGCGCTACCTGCAGCACTTGAACCCGCAGGCGTTGCGACTCGATGCGCCCCGCCACCTGGCGCCCAAAACTCGCCTTCAGCCAATCCCCGGCCTTTGCCCCGAGCTTTTCGGCAGCGGTGTGGCTCAGCACGATCTGATCCAGGCCCTTGGGCATCGGCAGGCCGGCCAGCAATGGGTCGTTGGCGGCGGTCGGCAGCATCTCCACCGTCACCGCCCCCAACTGCGCCGTCGCCGCAATCTGCCGGGTGCGCGGCAAGGCGAACGCCACGTCGCTGCGCTGGCGGAGCTGCTCGACAAATTCACTGCTGAATCGACCACCGCCCAACGGAATAATTTCCCGGGTGGCCGGGTCGTTCTCCATACGTTCGGTCAAACTGCTAACCAGTCCAAATTTCAGGCCGAATAACACCAGCAACGGCGCGATCACCGCCACCAGCGCCAGCACCGAACACACCGACAGCCACGCATCGTTGCGGTAATCCTGCCAGGCCAGGGAAGCCACCAGGGCGATACGCATCAGCACGCCTCCCCAAGGGTGGCGGTGACGCCGCCGTCGGCGTCGCGACGGCAACTGATGCGCCGCACCTGCAAGCCGCTGGCCCGGGCCAGGGGTTCATCATGGGTGGCGATCACGCAGCACGCGCCGTTATTCCGGGCCTGGGCCAACAGCGCCTGCATCACCCGCTCGGCGTTCAACGGGTCGAGCGCAGCGGTGGGCTCATCCGCCAGCAACAGCTGCGGACCGTGGGCCAGGGCTCTTGCGCAACTGACCCGCTGACGCTGGCCGACGGACAACGCCGCCGGCTTCTTGTCCAACTGATCAGTGATTTCCAACTGCTCGGCCAACCGCGCCACGCTGCCGTCGTCTTTCAAACCCAGGAGTTGCCGCGACAACGCAATGTTGCCGCGCACATCGAGAAAACCCAGCAGGCCGCCGGTTTGCAGCACGTAACCCAGGTGCCGACTACGCAGGTCCGCCAGCGAGCTTTGCTGATCACTACGCCAAAGCCCGGCAATGTCGACGCGGTTGAAATCGAACTGCCCGACCTGATCCGGCGCCAACACCAGCGCGAGCAAATCCAGCAAGGTGCTCTTGCCACAGCCACTCGGCCCGACCACCGCCAACTGTTCACCCGCACGCAGTTGCAAGCCCGGTATCACCAGGCTGTAGCGTTGGGCACCAACGCCCCGGCTCTTGTGCACTGCGCTCAAGTTCAGCATTACGGCAGCGTCGACAGCGGCACGCGGTACAACGCATCACCCGGCTCGGCATCGCCGAAACGGACCCAGTTGGCCACATCGTTATGGAAGGTTTCGTAGAGGCGGATCTTCGAATCCAGCTCGTCGATAAAGTCTTCCTGCTCGGCCACGCTCAACGACAGCCACAAATCCTGGGTCATGTTCAGCGACTTGCTGCGGTACGGCAGGCCTTCCAGGTATTCGCCAAGGATGCCGCCGTCCGCCAGGTTGCCGCCTTTTTTCAAGGCCTGTGGATCACGGCTCATATAGGCCGAGGCGCTGGCGATTTCCTGGAAGAAATCCTTCGGTGAGGTCTGGGTTTTGCGCGCGGCGTCGACGATCAGTTTCAAGGACTGCTGCAAGTCGTTGAGCTGCAATTTGGTCAGCATCACGCACACCTGGAAGGCCGGCAGCGCGGTGTTGGTCAGGTCGCGATCGGCGGTCCAGGCACTCACCAGTTGCGGCGCCTGGCTCGCGGTTTTGCGGCCGAGGAAATCCATGTGCATCGCGTAACCGACGGCGGCGGATTTGTCCGCCAGGGTCGGCGCGGCACTGAGCAGCGGCACCGGCTGCGGTGTGTTGCTGCGCACCTGATGCACCAGGTTGGCGAACACCGTGCCGATCTCGTCGACCCGCTCGCCAAACTTGCGTACATCGCCACCGGGCACCGGCGTGTACAGGTCGCCGATCTGCGGGTTGGCATCGGCGGTCAGGGTGCGGTACTGGGTTTCGGCGCCGCTGTGGGTTTTCTTCCCGGCGTCGGTGCGCAGGTGCAAGGCGTAGATCTTGATCTGCTTGCCCAATGCAGCCTGGCGTACTTCGGCTTCGTTCATCTGGGTGGTGGCGAACGGGTCGTTCTTGCGCAACGCACCGGCGTCGGTCACCAGCAGGATCAAGCGCCCGCCGTAGCCGGACCAGTCCATGCCTTCCACCGCCTGCATGACACCGGCGAACGCGTCTTCGTTGAACGAGTGGCTGGACACCGTCGACGCTTTGACCTGCCGCGCCATGTCGAGGAAGCGCTGCGGGTCGCGCCCTTGGTCGAGGGTGATCAGGGTCTTGGCCACATACTCCAGGCCCGGGGTTTTCTTGATGCTGTTGCGAAAACCCACCAGCCCAAAGCTCACGCTGTCCAGCTCGCCACGCTCGGCGATACGGGTTTGCAGCTCGTGGACCACGTCGCGAACCTGGTCGATGTAGGGCTGCATCGACACCGTGGTGTCGACCACCAGCACCACGGCGGTGCGGAAGGCGTCGGCGCTGGCATCGATCGCCGGCGTTCGGCCGACAGCCTTGGCGATGACATTAGGCGTGTTGCCCGGGTCGATGGAGGCGACGTTGAGCAACTGCACCGGCTGGCCGTTTTCGTCGAAGCTCTCTTTGGAGTCGAAGATCGGCAGCAGGTAAAACTGGTTCTGCGGCACAGCACTGGCGGCCGGTTCCAAGGCCAGCACTTGCTGGTTGTCCTCGCTGTTTTTCTGCACCTTGAGCAGCAGGTTTTTCGCTGCGGCAGGATCGGCCAGCAGCTTTTCCACTTCCGCAGATTGGCGCAGGAACATCACCGGCGCCCGGCCCGAACGCTCGGTGAACTTGAGCACCAGGCTCTGCTTCCAGTCGCTGGCTTGCGCCGCCGGCAGCCAGCCGTCGCTGCGCCCGTCGGTGGCGGCGCCAACCCGTAGCCAGGGGCTGCCGTCGACGTCCTTGCGTTGGTAGACATAGAGCACGGAAAACGCCGGCAAACCTTCGCCAGGCGCCCCGCCCGCTTCGTGGGAAAGCTTGGCGCCGGGCTTGCTCAGTACCCGCTGGAACAGGGTTTTCTTGCCGGCCATCAGCAACGGGCGTTGACCGCCGTCAACCTGCGCCGCTACCGGTTGCGTGGCAGGCGGCGTGACGGCCTTGGCCGCCTCGGCAACCGGCGGCGCGGCGGCTGGCGCGTCATCTTTCAACCACCAGTAACTTGCGCCCGCAATTGCCAGCGCGACCGCCACGGCAACTGCCGCCAACGCCAGCACCGGCCCACGGTTTTGTCCGGACACGGCCGAGTGTTGCGTCGGCGTCACCACCGGTTGACGCACCGGTTGCGGCTGCGGCTTATCGGTCGGGATTTCGATGGAGACCGGCGTGAGTCCGGCCAGGTCATTGGAGACCGCAACCGGAATCGGCAGGGGCCGAATCAACGTCGCCTCTACCTGCTCCTCCTTCGGCAACTGATCCAGCGCCAGCAGCAACGCCGCCGCATCCGGGAAACGCTCCGCCGGGTCCTTGGCCAGCAGCTTGCGCAGCACCTCCTGATAGCGCCCGTGGTGCACCGGCAATTCCGGCAGCGGTTCAGTCAGGTGCGCCAGCGCAGTGGAAAGCGCATCGGTGCCGTTATAAGGCAGCTTGCCCACGAGGATTTCGTAGAGCACCACGCCCAACGCATACAGGTCGGCGCGCCCGTCAATTTCCTGGCCCCGGGCCTGCTCCGGGCTCATGTAGCTCGGCGTGCCGACGGCAAATCCGGCCTGGGTGAACTGCGTGCGGTCATCCAGGGACTTGGCGATGCCAAAGTCCGACAGCACCGCCGTGCCATCCGCGCGGAACAGAATGTTCGCCGGCTTCACATCGCGGTGCACCAGGCCCTGGGCGTGGGCATAACCCAGCGCCGACGCAATCTGGCGGATATACGTCAGCCCTTGCTCCGGCGTCAGGCCCGCGGCGATGCGCTCCTTGAGCGTGCCATTGGGCAGGTATTCCATGGCCATGTAGTACAGCTCACCGACATTGCCGATGTCATGGATGGTCACGGTGTGCGGGTGGGACAGGCGCGCCAGGGTCTTGCCTTCGCGCAGGAAGCGCTCGCAGAAACTCGGGTCGGCCGCCAGCGCCGCCGCCATGATCTTCAGCGCCACCTTGCGCTCCAGGGAACGCTGGGTCGCCAGGTACACGCTGGCCATGGCGCCAACGCCGATTTCGCCTTCGATGTCGTAGCCGGGAATGATGATGTTCATGTCGACACCTTCACAACGATGGCGGTGATGTTGTCCGGCGCGCCGCGATTGAGCCCCAGGTGCACCAGGCTGCGGACGATTTCGTCCGGCTCGGCATGGCTCAGTACTTCGCGGATCTCGTGGTCTTCGACGGTCTTGTTCAGGCCGTCGCTGCACAGCAGGTAACTGTCGCCGGGGGCGATCAACAGGTCGACCGACGACAACGCCAACTGTGCTTCCACGCCAATCGCGCGGGTGACGATATTCGCCCGTGGATGCACCCGCGCATCGGCTTCGCTGAGCAGGCCGCTGTCCTGCAAGTCCTGCACGTAGCTGTGGTCGCGGGAAATGCTTTCCAGCAGGCCGTCGCGCAGGCGATACAGGCGGCTGTCGCCGGCCCACAGGCACACGCCGCGCAAGCCTCGGGTGGCGAGCAACACCACGGTGCTGCCCATCATGGTCACGCCACGGTGGGCGGTTTCTTCGCGCACCGCGCCGTTGACTCGCAGCAGGTCGCTGCGCAACGCCGCCGTGTATTCCTCAAGGGAACGGCCCACGGGAATGCTGCGCAGGCTGTCGACAATCAGGCTGCTGACGTAATCCCCCGCCGCGTGCCCGCCCATGCCGTCGGCCACCACCCACAGGCCGTTTTCCGGCAGGTCGAGGCAAGCGTCTTCATTGACTTGGCGAACCATGCCGACGTGGCTTTTGCTGGCGGATTTGAACGTGGACCGCATCTACACAACACCTTCTTGGCCGAGCAAAAATTGCGCAAAATCGTCGGCAGCAGGCAAGCCCTGACACCGCATTAAACCGGGAGAAATCTGTTGCGAACCACGGCCCCACCACAGGCTCGCGCCTTCGCAGGCCTGTTCGGCAAGCGCAGTCATCCGCGCCTGCGGGTCTGTGGCGTTGACACGCTGCAAGCCCGCAAAGCGACTACCCAAGGTGCGAGGTTGGCAGGCTGGAGCGCCGAGGGATTCGATCCCGCCGCTGAAACCTTCGAAGCTGGCGCCGGCGTCCAGCGTGCTCAGCAACAACTCTTCCACCTGTTCAAACCAGGCGTCCGGGCCGCCAACGACGGAGGCCGGGTCGGTGTCGTGATCCAACAGCGCAGCCACCGTCAGCGGGAAATAGCGCCCCACCCGGTCGATGCTCGGCATCACCACGCCCACCGCCGCGTCCGGCCCGCACACGCCCGGCGCCAACACGAAGCGCCACAATGGGCTGACCAGGTAAGCATTCAGCCAGTCAGCCCCGAGGCGGGTCTGGCTGGCGAGCAATCCGGACGCCAGCCAACTGTCCCAAGGGCCGATAAAACTCTGGGGCAGCGCGCGGCTGACAAAGTCGCCGCGGCACGCCAACTTGCCGTAGAAACCCAGCGTGGTCATAGCCGCTCCGGCAGGCTGAAGCCGTTAAGCACGCGGCTCTTGAACGGGTTGAAGGCACTGTTGGCCCGCAACTCGTAGGAGATGCTCGCGCCGTCGACCCGCAGACGCAGGTTGAAGCGGTCCGGCGAGTTGCCGGCGGTCAGGTCCGATTGCTCCAGCAGGCGAAACCATGCCCACGGGCCGTCCAGCGTCACGCCGGAGCGCCCGCTGGCTGACGGCGGCATGATGGAAATGCGCACCACGCCAATGCTGCCGGGATTCGGCCACTGCATCGCGACCGGCCGGCTCGGGCCGTGGTCATAGCTCAGTTGCTGGCCGTCCAGGTCCAGCAGGAACTGGGTGATGGTCGCGTCCATCGCCACCGGTTTGAGTTCAAAGCGCACGATCGGCTGGGTGCCACCGGCACGGAAAAACGCATCCCGAATGGTCGCCGCACGCTGGAACGTTTGCAGCACGCCCGGCGCGATGCCGAGCTTCTGCGCCGCGCCCGGCTGCCAGCGCCAGGTTTGCGTGGAGGTGTCGACGTAAGGTTGCAGGTACTTGCGGAAGTAATTGTCCATCACCCCGCCCACCCCGAAGAACTGGCCGAAGTCATCCAGGGTCGCGTCCCGCGCACTGCCGGGCGACATCGGATAACGCCCGGCCAGGGACTGGCGATACACGTTCACCACTTCGCTGACCCACGCCGCATTCAGCTGGTTGCGCACCCCGCCCATCATGCTGTTGGTGGTGGAGTTGACCACTGACTTGACCATGCCCTGCACCAGCGGCGGCTGGCGTTCGGCATTCAGGCTGACCCGCGTGGCCGCAGCCGCCGCCTGGTTTTTCGCTTCGCCGAGCAACGCATCGCCACTGGCACCGACCATGGCGCTGACCTGCACATACAGCGCGTTCATGTCCGCCAGCAGGCCATCGATGGCCGCCGGTTCGCCTTCGTTCTTGCTGACGATGCTGTTGAGTTCGGCGAAGTGCGCCGTCACCGGATCTTCACTGGCCGCTGGTGCATTCGCAGTTGGCTGGTCCTGGCCAAGCAGGCTGCCGAGGCGTTCCTTGAGCTTGTCCACGCCACCTTCCACCGGCGCGCCCTTGGCGGCCAGCAAGCGTTCTTCCGCTTGCAAGTCGGTCTCTTTGGAGACCGCCACCAGCAGCTTCTTCAGCGGCGAGGTCGGCCCGGAAATCACCCGCAAGACGTCGGCCGCCTGGGCCACGCTGGTGATCGGCACAAAGTCGATATCCGCCAGCAACGCATCCCACTGGCGTTGATAGTCCTGGAAGTACAGGCGGCGCACATCGGCGGCGAGGCTGACGACGTTTTGTTGGTCGGCCTGCTCGCGGCCCAGCACCCATTGCTCTTCAGCGAGGGTGCCGGTCTGGTTCAGGCTGGTCAGCAGGAAGCCCTGGCGATAACCCTTGGCGGTGAAGAAACCGCTCAACGGTTCGCCCAACGGCTTGCCGCTCTTGCGACTGAACACCAGCGCGGCATCGCGGCCCGCCGCTTCGTTGATGCGAAAGTCCGGCACGCCTTCCGGCAGTTTCTGGCGCTTGATGCGGTCGTAGACGCGCTGGGCCACCGGCAGTTGCTGCAGTTGCCGGCGCAGGTCGTCGATCAAGCGCGGGTCGAGACGGGCGCTGGGCGGATGCCGCTCGAACAAGGCCTGCAAGTGCCCGATCAGGGCCTGCCGTTGGTCCGCCGGCAGGTCGCGCGGCAGGTTGCGGTCCCAGTCGAGGGCGATCCAGGCCTTGATGAAGTCCGGGTCGTAATGCTCGCTGTCGGCGAGCATCAGGTAGGCCTTCAAGCCTTCATAGAGGAAGTCGGAATTGCCGCCGCCGTGCAGTTGCTCTTCGATGCGCGTCACCAAACGGGGCGCGAACACGGCGATCAACAGCTTGCGGTAGACGCTGGCGGATTCGGCTTCGAGCATGTCGCCCTGATACAGGCCCAAGCCTTCGGACCAGCTCGGCGAGTCGCCCGCCAGGTTCTTCACCGCATTGAGCAACGGCAATACCGCGAGTACTTCGCGCTGCGCCGGGCTCAGGTTCTGCACGGTCTGGCCCAACGGCGCGACCTTCTGGTCAACCTGGGCGATGTAGGCCTGGTTGGCGCGATAACTCACCCACCATAACGTGCTGACGACCAGTACCAGCGCCACGGTTGCGGCCAGCACACCCCGGGCAATCCACTTGCGACGGCGCTCGACCTTCGGGTTGACGCCCACCAGGCCACGCTCGGCAAACGCCACGGCGGTGAACAGTTTTTCGATGAAGTAACTGCGCCCGGTGCCGGTCTGGCGCGCCAGGTGCTGGCGGTCCAGGTTCATGCTCTGGGCCATGGCGCCGATCAAGCGGTCAATCGGGCTGCCTTCCTGGGTGCCGCTGGTGAAGTACACACCGCGCAGCAAGACGCGCTCTTCAAAGGCGTTGGGTTTGAACACGCCTTCGAGGAAGCCTTGCAGGCAATCCTTCAACGCGCCGAACTGCTGCGGGAAACCGTAGATCAGGTCGCGCCGCGCCGGGTCGCGTTCCTGTTGCAGACGCTCCACCAGGCGCTCGTTGAGGCGCTGTTCCAGGCCGGCGAACTCGCTTTGCAGATGGGCCAGCGGGCTGTCGCTGTTCTTGCCGTCGTCCAGGGCGAAGGTCATGCCCCACACTTGGGCGCGCTCTTCCTTGCTCAGGTTGTCGAAGAACTCCATGAAGCCCGGCACCAGGTCGAGCTTGGTGAGCATCAGGTAGATCGGGAAGCGCACGCCCAGTTGGGTGTACAGCTCCTGGATACGCAGGCGGATCGCGGCGGCATGGGCGGCACGCTCGGCGTCGCTGCCCAGCAGCAGGTCCGAGAGGCTGATGGCGATAAACGCACCATCAATCGGGCGCCGGGAACGCTGCTTTTTCAGCAGGTCGAGAAAGCCCAGCCAGGCGGCTTTATCCACCGTGGAGTTGCTGTCCTGGGTGGTGTAGCGGCCAGCGGTGTCGAGCAATACGGCCTGATCGGTAAACCACCAATCGCAATTGCGCGTACCGCCCACGCCCCGTACCGCACCGGCACCCAACTGCGCCGCCAAGGGAAAGTGCAGCCCGGAATTGACCAGCGCGGTGGTCTTGCCCGAGCCCGGTGGGCCGATGATCACATACCACGGCAGCTCATACAGGTTGCGGCGCTCGTCACCGCCCAGCTTGGCCTTTTTCAACAGGGCCAGGGCTTCGTCCATGCGCTGGCGCAGGGTCGCCAGCTCTTCGGCGGTGGCGACGCTGGCGGGGTCTGGCGGGGTTTCCGCCGCGAGGCTGCGCATCACTTCGGCAGCCTGGCGCCGGGCCTGGATAATCCGGAACACGCGGTAGGCAATCCACACCGCGAACACCAGGATGATCAGCGCCCAGCGGCGCCCTTCCGGCACCAGCACATCGAGCAACGGGCCCACAAACCAGATGATCAGGCTCAAGGCGATCAGGCCCAGCAGCGGGATCACCCAGCGAATCACAAAACTGAAAAACGCCTTCACTCGACGCCCTCCGCCAATACGGTGATTTCTACCCGGCGATTGCGCGCACGGCCTTCGGCTGTGGCGTTGGTCGCCACCGGCTCGGTGTCGCTGCGGCCTTCGGCGCTGAAGCGTTCCGGCTGGCCGGTCTTGGCCGCGAGAATCTCCAGCACCGACTTGGCCCGCGCCTCGGACAGCGCCCAGTTGGACGGAAAGCGCAGGGTCGCAATCGGACGGTTATCGCTATGGCCGGTGACCCGCACCTGGCCCTTGACCTTGCGGATGGCGTCGGCAATACGCAGCATCAGCGGCTGGAAGTCATCGACGATGCTGGAGCTGGCCGAGGCGAACAGTTCATCACCACGGATGGTCACCACGGAGCGGTCGACGGCATCTTCCACGGCTACGCGACCGGCCTTGATGTCTTCCACCAGGAAGCCCGCCAGACGCGGTCGCTCGATGATTTTCGGCTGGGCCACCGGACGGTCGATGGCCTGCACCGGGATCTCCCCCAGGGCATGAATATTCTTGAACACCGGCTCGGCATCCGACGCCAGTTTCATCCGCAACCCGAACAGCAATGCCAACAGCAGTGCCAGGCCGATGGCCACGGCGATCCATGGCGGCATGAACTGCGCCAGGCGATCACGGGCCACGGTCACGCCGCGCCAATGGGGTGACAGCTCGCGCTCATGCTCGCCACGGGCACTGCGAATCGCCGCAGCGGTACGCTCGCGCAAGGCTTCCAGCTGGCTGCGGCCATCGTTCATCACGCGGTAGCGACCTTCGAAACCCAGGCACAGGCACAGGTACAGCAGTTCCAGCAGGTACAGGCGTTCCCGCGGGCTTTGCAGGCAGTGATCCAGCAGTTGGAAGACCTTTTCGCCGCCCCAGGCCTCGTTGTGCACGGTGATCAGCAGGCTCTGCTTGCCCCAGTCACTGGCGCTGCCCCACGGCGTACTCAGCACGGCTTCATCGAGGGCGGTGCACAGCGCATAACGCGCCAGCAGCACATCGTTGCGGGCAACGCCGGCCGCCTCGGCACGTTCTTCGAACTGGCGCAGGTAAGCCAGCAGCTGCGCACGCAGGCTCGCTGGCGCAGGGTGCGAGATCGTGTTGCGCAGGCGCGTCAGCAGCGCCAACAACGGGCCGGCGGCGCTTTCCAGCGGGTTCAGGCCCTGGGCCTTGCCGGTCAGGATCGGCGCAGCGGGCATCGACAGCGGCGCCGGCTCTGCGCGAACAGGCTCCGGCGCGCGGCCACCGGGACGCGGCATGAACTGGGTGCGGTCATCGTCATTCGGATGCATCGCGGATTACCCTCGGATGGCCCAGAAAGCCAGGTTCAACCCCGGGAACTGGCCGGCGATGTGGAACGCAAAGCCACCGGAATTACCCAGTTGCTGCCAGTGCTCGCTGCCCCGGTCCAGCTCGTAGTAGGTGGAGCCTGCGTGGTACGGAATCTGCCGTGGCGCCACCGGCAGCGGCAGCAGGCCGATGCCCGGCAGTTGCAGGTTGACCAGGTCGCGGATGTGTTCCACCGAGCCAACTTTGCTTTGCTGGCCGAAACGTGCGCGCAGGGTTTCGCCCGGCACATCGGCGCGCACCACCAGGATGAAACTGGCGCTGTCGATCAGGGTTTTGTCGGCCAGCATCGCCACGTGCACGCCGTAGGCTTTCTCGACAATCGGGATCGGCGTGGCCTTGCTGTCGATCAGCATCGACAGCGCCTCGCGCAGGGCCTGCATCACCGGGGTGAAGCTCAAGGCCAGGTCGTCATGCTGGTATTGCGGGTATTCGTGGGGGCGGCGACCCGTGGTGGAGAAGGTCGAGAACTCGCCGGCCAGGCTCACCAGCTCACTGAAGAAACGCTCCGGGTGCAGCGGGCTCAACTGACTCAGGTGCTGGATCAGCGGCTGGGCGCGGTTGACCAGTTGCAGCAGCATGAAGTCGGCAATCTCCGAAGCACCACCGGCGCCCGAAGCCACCACGCGCCCGGCCAACGCTTCGCCGCGCTGGTGCAGCAGGCCCAGCAGTTCGCTGCGAAACGCGGTCAGCGGTTTGCTGGCCGTCACGTCGAGGACCGGCGGGATGTAGCTCTCGTCCAGCACCAGGGCGCGATCGGCGCGTTTTTCCTTGATGCGCACCAGGCCAATGGCCGCGTAATCGCTGATGCCATCCTGGGCGGTCAACAGGCGCAAGGCGCGGGAGCCGACCGCCACCGGCGCACGGTTTTCGAAGGGCGCGTTGTCGTCGCGCACTTCACGCACCTGGCTGACATAGCGCGCGGCTTCCAGGGCCTCGCCTTCGTCGACGGTGTCGCGGGCGCCGGCACGCTTGAGGGGCAACGCCAGGTACACCAGGCCATCGCGCAAGTTGTCGTCGATATTCAGCGGGCTCGGCGCCAGGTCGTCCTGGGGGATATTGAACGGCGTGCCATCCGGTAACAGGCCACGTGCCGAGACGATCGCCAGCTTGCCCTGGGCCAGCAGGCCCTGGTCGATCAACAGTTCGGAAAAGCCCCAGGCCCCCGCCGACAACGGGCGGCTGCGCGCATCGATCAGGTTTTCCAGGTAACGGTCATGCTGCTGGAAGTGCTGCGTTCCGATGAACATGCCTTCCGACCAGACCACGCGATTGTTCCAGGACATGGGGGCTCCGATTCTTATTGGGCAGGGCTGGATGGGGGGACCACGACGTCGGCACGCACGGCATGCACATCGAGGCTGATCTGGTATTCGGTGTATTGGCGTGCCGGCACGTTGAGCACCGTGCGCCACTCGGCGCGGTCCAGTTCGCGATAGCCCACCAGCAGGCCGATCTGGCGGGTGGACGGGTCGAGGTCGCGCTGGATGCTCAATTGCTGGCCGGGCAGGATCACCACTTCGTCCTGGTCGAGCAGGTCGAGGCCGAGGGTCGACTGGGCGCGATCGGCCAGGGCGAAGTAGTCGGAACGGCTGAAGGTGGCGGCGTTTTTCAGTTCGAAAATCCGCACCCGTACCGGGGCTGCCTGGCCATTGGCGCCGGGGTTGAGCCCGGCGATGGCATGGAAATGCAGCTCGACGGCGGCGGTGTCTGCCTCAGCTTCGGCGGCCTCGGGCTTGGCCGCATCCTTGGCACACGCCGTCAGCAGAAGCGCGGTGGCGACTGCGAGTAAAAACCTGGGAATCATCCTGCGTCCTCAATGACGTACTTAGCTATCCGTTGTTCCATGTACTGCGTTGTTAGTGACGCTGTCGGCTGCTGTGCGCTTCGTAGGCACGGCTGAATTCACGCCCGAACAGGTCCTGGAAATCTTCCTGGGCCTCGCGGGAAATATTGCTGTAGAGCTCGGTGAACTGCTGCCAGTACTGGGCCTGGCGCGAGCCGTTGAAAATGCTCGACAGCCCGCCGGGCTTGCCCATGCGCTCTTCGAGCTGCGCCGGTTCAAAGCGCGTCAGCAGGTGCTTGATGGCGGCTTCGACCCCGGCCATGACGGCCAGTTGGTGGGCGCGCAGATCGTCGAAACTGTCGCGCACGGCCAAGTCCGGCGCCATAAACGCCTGATTGCTGTGGCGTAGGAGCAGCAGTAGCGCTTCATCGGCATTCGGGGCGAATTTCAACGGATTGTTTTCCACCGGTTGAATCACCGTCTGCTGCATGCGGAACTCGCCCTTGAGGCTGCTGCGGGCACGCAACACGTCGATCAGGCCTTCGACCATCAGCCGGTAACTGCGGCCGATGCTTTCCATCTGGGCTTCGGCCTGGGCCTTGTCCAGGCGCAACTGATCGAGGCCCGCACCACGCAGGAAGGCTTGCAACAGGTCGGGCTGGCTGGCATCAGCCACCGGGAGCGGGCGCTCGACCTTGGGCGGCTCGATGACCGGCGGCTGTGGCGGTGTTGGCGGCGGCGGTGCAACAGGCTTGGGTGCCGGGGCATCGCCGAACAGATCCCAGTCTTCGGGGATTACTGAGCCCGAGACCACCGGCGCAGGCGGCTCAGCCACGGGCAGCGGTGTCGGCGGGCGGAAGTCGTGCTGCTCGGCCGGCACGTGATCGTGCACGGTGGCCGGCGGTACGCTGGTGGGCGCGAGGAAGTCGAACAGGTCCGGCAGGGTGTCCATCGACGAGGCGCCCTGGAACTGCGGCGCGATCACCGGAGGTGGCGTCGGGGCCTTCACGGCGGCGCCCATCAGGGCTTCGAAACTGTTGGAAGCGTCACCGGTGAAAGACGGGGTATCTGTCACTTTCAGGTTGAAATCGATACGCGCCTGGATCTCGTAATCGCCGATGCGGATCAGTTCGCCGTCCTGCAATGGCTCGCTGCTTCCCCGCCGCAAACGAATACCGGCATGCACTAACTCAACTCCATTAGTGCTGTTATCAGTTAAGTAGTAACGACCATCTTTGTACTGAATAACGCAATGTTGCGTGGAAACAAGACGTTCTGGATCAGGCAGTACCCAGTCATTTTCGGAACCGCGGCCAATAGCCATCACTCCCTGATCCAGGGACTTTTCAGAACACTGGCCAGGGGTAATCTTGTGATAACTAGTGATAGTCAAGCACAGCGACATCTTGCCTCCTTGCTGATACTTCGCGCGCGGCCGTTCCCTGGGAGAAATGCTCCGAGAGATCCACGACAGATCCTTCCAAAACCTTGAAAGCCTGCTTCAACCCGCGTAATTGCTGATCTTAACCGGCCTGTATGACAAAAATCCTGCCTCGGCACCTGCTTCGACTGATCAGTCGCACAAGATGTTAAGCACCGCACATCTGTCATAGAGGGCGAATAGCTTACCTTGACAAGGCATAAGTACTACACCAAAAATGCACAACTTCTTGAACACCAATGATGGCGCTTTGAAATCAGAATGATGTCAAAGCGCTAAATAAGACCAAGAAAACATGCAAAGTTCCTCGCGCAACTAATGCATGAGTTGCCCGTCATCTAACGGGCTGATAGGGAGATCGAATTTAGTGGATGTGCCTCTGCTGCTCGCCGCCGTTTCCGCGACTTCGCCCTGTGGCGAAGACTTGGAATATGACGCCGATTACTTGCATCTTGAGCGTGCCGCACAGGGTCAACCCGAGCGCAGCATGGGCGACTCGATCCTGCCTGCCGAACCTCCGGAATGGCGCAGCATCCAGCAGCAAAGTCTCGACCTCCTGCAACGCAGCAAAGACCTGCGCATCACCCATTTCCTGTTGCAAGCCGCCCTCGCCCTCCAGGGCATTGCAGGGCTTGCCGACGCACTCGCACTGATCAACGCGCTGCTGCGCGAATACTGGGCCGACCTGCATCCGCGCCTGGATGCCGATGACGACAACGACCCCACCGTGCGCATCAACGCCCTCAGCGGCGTGGCCAGCGACGCGAACATCCGCCTGCTGCGTGAGGCCATTCTCACCCGTTCGCGCACCTTCGGGCCCGTCAGCCTGCGCGCCGCGCTGAATGCCAGCGGGCTGCAGAGTTTCCCCGGCGAAAACCTCGGTGCCGAACAGCTTAACGGCGCATTCCTCGACAGCGATGCCGAGCAACTGCAAGCCACCCGCGACGCGCTGAACGCCGCCCGCGACGCCTGTGAGGCCATCGAACAATACGTCAGCGACCAGGTCGGTTCCGCCCAGGGCGTGGACCTCGGCCCCTTGAAGCAACTGCTCAAGCAGGCCGCGCAGATACTTAACCAATACGCCCCGCACAGCGGCGCTGCCAGCGAGCCCGAGGTTGTCAGTGACGACAATGCCCCCTCGGTTGAATACGCCGCCGCGCCCGTTGCAGCACGCCCTACCGGCGACATCGCAAGCCGCGATGAAGTGCTGCGCAGCCTCGACAAGATCCTTGCGTACTACACCCGGCACGAGCCTTCGAGCCCGCTGCCGGTGCTGTTGAACCGGGCGAAGAATCTGGTGCACGCCGACTTTGCGGCCATCGTGCGCAACCTGATTCCCGACGGCATGTCCCAATTTGAAAATCTGCGCGGGCCGGACAGCGAATAAGCGTACGGATCGCGCAGTTACAACACCGTCGCTCAAGCGACCAGGAGCAGCAACGTGGCGAAGCAAAGTTCTCAGAAATTCATCGCGCGCAACCGTGCGCCTCGGGTGCAGATCGAGTACGACGTCGAGCTCTACGGCGCCGAGAAAAAGGTCCAGCTGCCCTTCGTCATGGGCGTGATGGCCGATCTCGCCGGCAAGCCCGCCGAGCCTCTGGCGCCTGTGGCCGACCGCAAGTTCCTTGAAGTGGACGTCGACAACTTCGACTCGCGCCTCAAGGCCATGCAGCCACGCGTCGCGTTCCACGTGCCCAACGAGCTGACCGGCGAAGGCAACCTGAGCCTGGACATCACCTTCGAAAGCATGGACGACTTCAGCCCCGCCGCTGTGGCGCGCAAGGTCGATTCGCTCAAGCAACTGCTCGAAGCCCGCACCCAACTGGCCAACCTGCTGACCTACATGGACGGCAAGACCGGCGCTGAAGAAATCATCATGAAGGCGATCAAGGACCCGGCACTGCTTCAGGCACTTGCCAGCGCGCCCAAGCCTGCAGGGGAGCAGTAATCATGACTGACAATACCGCCCGCGAAGGCACCCAGATCCTGGGTACCACCGAAGAAGCCAGCGAGTTCGCGAACCTGCTGCTGCAAGAATTCAAACCCAAGACCGAGCGTGCCCGCGAAGCCGTGGAAACCGCTGTGCGCACCCTGGCCGAGCAGGCTCTGGCCCAGACCGACCTGGTGTCCAACGACGCGATCAAGTCGATCGAATCGATCATCGCCGCCATCGACGCCAAGCTCACCGCCCAGGTCAACCAGATCATCCATCACCAGGATTTTCAGCAGCTGGAAAGCGCCTGGCGTGGCCTGCACTACCTGGTGAACAACACCGAGAGCGATGAGCAGCTGAAGATTCGCGTGCTCAACATCTCCAAGCCGGACCTGCACAAGACCCTGAAGAAATTCAAGGGCACCGCGTGGGATCAGAGCCCGATCTTCAAGAAGATGTACGAAGAAGAATACGGCCAGTTCGGCGGCGAACCTTACGGTTGCCTGGTGGGCGACTACTACTTCGACCAGTCGCCTCCCGACGTAGAGCTGCTGGGTGAGCTGTCGAAAGTCTGCGCCGCCATGCACGCACCGTTCATTGCCGCCGCTTCGCCAACCGTGATGGGCATGGGCTCGTGGCAGGAACTGTCGAACCCGCGCGACCTGACCAAGATCTTCACCACCCCGGAATACGCCGGCTGGCGCTCGCTGCGTGAATCGGAAGACTCGCGCTACATCGGCCTGACCATGCCGCGCTTCCTGGCGCGCCTGCCGTACGGTGCCAAGACCGATCCGGTGGAAGCCTTCGCCTTCGAAGAAAACACCGACGGTGCCGACAGCTCCAAGTACACCTGGGCCAACGCCGCTTACGCGATGGCGGTGAACATCAACCGTTCGTTCAAACACTTCGGCTGGTGCTCGCGCATCCGTGGCGTGGAGTCGGGCGGTGAAGTCGAGAACCTGCCGGCCCACACCTTCCCGACGGATGACGGTGGCGTGGACATGAAGTGCCCGACCGAAATCGCTATCAGCGACCGCCGCGAAGCGGAACTGGCGAAGAACGGTTTCATGCCGCTGCTGCACAAGAAAAACACCGACTTCGCTGCCTTCATCGGCGCCCAGTCGCTGCAGAAACCGGCCGAATACGATGACCCGGATGCCACCGCCAACGCCAACCTGGCCGCGCGCCTGCCGTACCTGTTCGCCACCTGCCGTTTCGCCCACTACTTGAAATGCATCGTGCGCGACAAGATCGGTTCCTTCAAAGAGAAGGACGAGATGCAACGCTGGTTGCAGGACTGGATCCTCAACTACGTCGACGGTGACCCGGCGCACTCCACCGAAACCACCAAGGCCCAGCATCCATTGGCTGCCGCCGAAGTGATCGTGGAAGACGTCGAAGGCAACCCGGGGTACTACAACTCCAGGTTCTACCTGCGCCCGCACTACCAGCTCGAAGGGCTGACCGTGTCGCTGCGCCTGGTATCGAAGCTGCCTTCGGCGAAAGGCGCATAACACCGTCGCTCGTTCCCACGCTCCGCGTGGGAATGCCGCCCGGGACGCTCCGCGTCCCAGTGACGCAGAGCGTCACAAGATGCGTTACCACGCAGAGCGTGGGAACGATCAGCGTTAACAAATTCTGTGGCTCAGACCACACAGGGAGAAAACATGGCTGTTGATATTTTCATCAAGATCGGCGACATCAAGGGCGAGTCCATGGACAAGGCCCACAAGGACGAAATCGACGTGTTGAACTGGAGCTGGGGCATGGCCCAGTCCGGCAACATGCACGTGGGCGGTGGCGGCGGTGCGGGCAAGGTGAACATCCAGGACCTGTCGCTGACCAAGTACGTCGACAAGGCCTCGCCCAACCTGATGATGCACTGCGCGAGCGGCAAGCACATCGACAAGGTCACGCTGACCGTGCGCAAGGCCGGCGGTGAAAGCCAGGTCGAGTACATGATCATCAACCTGGAAGAAGTGCTGGTCACCTCCCTGAGCACCGGTGGTTCGGGCAGCGATGACCGCCTGACCGAAAACGTGACCCTGAACTTTGCCCAGGTGATGGTGGACTACCAGCCACAGAAAGCCGACGGCACCAAAGACGGCGGCGCGATCAAGTTTGGCTGGAACATTCGCTCCAACACCAAACGCTGATTGCCCCTGTAGCCGCCACCCCAAGTGGCGGCTGCAAGCCCCCTGTTCCTCTCGCAACCCGTCCGTGGAGCTGCTTTGGTGGTAACTGAAATTGCTTCCCGCGATCGCCTGCAACCGTCCCTGCTGGACCGGTTGACCGACGATGACCCGACCAATCCCAAGGAAAGCGCCGACAAACGCGTGCTGTCCCTGAGCCAATTGAAAGCCTCGGTGCTGCGTGACCTGACGTGGCTGCTCAACACCACCTCACTGCTCAACGCCGATGCCACGCTGCACACGCCGGCCGGTACGTCGGTGGTCAATTACGGGCTGCCGGCGCTGGCGGGCAACAGTGTCTCCAGTATCGACATCAGCGCCCTGGAAGCCTTGATTAGACAAGCCATCGCCACCTTCGAACCGCGCATCCTGCGCCACACCTTGCGGGTCAAGGCACGCGTCGGCCACGGTGAGATGAACCACAACGCCCTGAGTTTCGAGATCGAAGGCGACCTGTGGGCGCAGCCGGTGCCGTTGCGCCTGTTGCTGCAAACCGACCTGGACCTGGAGTCCGGCCATGTGCGTGTGGTCAACGCCGACCAGCGGAGACGCCCATGAACCCGCGCCTGCTGGAGCTGTACAACCAGGAACTGCACCACGTGCGCGAAAGCGCCGCCGAGTTCGCCAAGGAATACCCGAAGATCGCCAGTCGGCTGACCCTGTCCGGCATGGACTGCGCCGACCCGTACGTCGAGCGTTTGCTCGAAGGCTTTGCGTATCTCACGGCCCGGGTCCAGCTCAAGCTCGACGCCGAGTACCCGACCTTCACCAACAACCTGCTGGAGATCGCCTACCCGCACTACCTGGCGCCGACCCCGTCGATGACCGTGGTGCAGTTGCAGGCCGATCCCGATGAAGGCTCCCTGGCCAGTGGTTTTCCACTGCCCCGCGACACCGTCCTGCGCGCCGCCTTGGGCCGCGAAACCCAGACCTGCTGCGAGTACCGCACCGCGCACCCGGTGACGCTGTGGCCGTTGCAGGTCGCCCAGGCCGAGTACTTCGGCAACCCGTCCGCCGTGCTCGGGCGGTTGGCCGCCAGCGAACCCAAGGCCAAGGCCGGCCTGCGCCTGACCTTGCGTACCGGCGCCGAGCTGCCGTTCAACAGCCTGGCGCTGGATAATTTGCCGTTGTACCTCAGCGGTGCCGACGAGCAACCGTTCCGCCTCTACGAACAACTGCTGGGCAATGCCTGCGCGGTGTTCGCGCGCAAGCCCGGCGGTGATTGGGTTGAACGCCTGCCGCCGGATGCCTTGCGCTCCCGGGGTTTCGATGACGCCGATGCGGCGATGCCGGTGGTGCCGCGAGCGTTCCAGGGCTATCGCTTGCTCCAGGAATACTTCGCCCTGCCCCACCGTTTTCTGTTCGTCGAATTCGCTGAACTGAACCGTGCAGTCAAACGCTGTGACGGCCAGGAACTGGAACTGATCGTGCTGTTCGACCGTCACGATCCAAGCCTGGAAGGCAGCGTCGGCAAGGCGCAATTCGTGCCGTTCTGCACCCCGGCAATCAACCTGTTTCCCAAGCGTGTGGACCGGATTCACTTGTCCGAGCGGGTCAACGAACACCATGTGATCGCCGACCGCACGCGGCCGATGGATTTCGAGATTCACTCCTTGAGCGGCATCACGGGCCACGGCACCGGACCGGAGCAGCCGTTCCTGCCGTTCTACGCGGTACGCGATCCGTCGCGCTATGGCCGTGACCAGGCTTACTACACGGTGCGTCGCGAACCCCGCGTGTTGTCCAGCGACCAGCGCCGCAGCGGGCCGCGCTCCACCTATGTGGGCAGCGAAACCTTCGTCAGCCTGGTGGACACCCAGCAAGCCCCGTACCGCCATGACCTGCGCCAACTGGGCGTGACCGCACTGTGCACCAACCGCGACTTGCCGCTGTTCATGAGCGTGGGCAACGGCAAGACCGACTTCACCCTGGCCGACAGTGCGCCGGTCTTGGCCGTGCGCTGCGTCGCCGGGCCAAGCCGCCCGCGCGCCAGCCATGCCCATGACGCCAAGGCCTGGCGCCTGATCAGCCAGTTGTCGTTGAACTACCTGTCGCTGAGCGAGCAAGGCCAGGGCGCCGCCGCGCTGCGTGAACTGCTGCGCCTGTATGGCGACAGCAACGACGCCGCCCTGCAATTGCAGATCGAAGGCCTGCGGGAAGTCAGCAGCAAGGCGGTGACCCGGCGCCTGCCGATGCCCGGCCCGATCGTGTTTGGCCGCGGCCTTGAGATCACTCTGGAATTTGATGAAAACGCGTTCCGCGGCACCGGCGTGTTCCTGCTCGGTGCGGTGTTTGAACGGTTCCTGGCACGCTATGTGTCGATCAACAGTTTTACCGAGACGGTGATCCGTACCACCGAACGCGGCGAGATCATGCGATGGAAAGCCAAGCCCGGACGCCGTCCGACCCTGTGAGTACCCTGGATGCGATGCATCAGGAGCCCTGGGAATATGACTTCTTCCAGGCGCTGCGGCGCATCGAGTGCGAATCGCCGAACCTGCCACGCCTGGGGCATTCCCTGCGCCTGGCGGATGACCCGCTGCGTCTCGGGCAACAGGCCGATTGCACCTTTGCGCCGGCCACACTGGCCTCGGTCGAACCTGGGGCCGAAGGCCAGCCGGCACGGCTGGAGCAGTTCTTCTTCGGCCTCGGCGGCCCCAACGGCCCGCTGCCGCTGCACATCACCGAGTACGTGCGTGAGCGCCAGCGCAACAACGCCGACAGCACCAGCAAGCGCTTCCTGGATGTGTTCCACCATCGCCTGCTGACCCTGTTTTATCGTGCCTGGGCCGAGGCACGGCCTACCGTCAGCCATGACCGCCCGGACGATGACTACTGGTCGGCGCGCCTCGCCGCATTGAGCGGTCGCGGCACCCCGAGCCTGCTCAACCAGGGCCTGATCCCCGACACGGCGAAGCTGCATTACAGCGGCCACCTGTCGGCACAAACCCGCTATCCGGACGGCCTGAAGGCGATTCTCGGCGAGTACTTCGGCCTGCCGGTGGAGATCGAAGAATACGTCGGCCAATGGCTGGAGCTGCCCGAGCGCAGCCGCGTGAGTGTCAGCGCCAACCAGCTGGGCGTGGACTTTTGCCTGGGCAGCCATGTGTGGGACCGCCAGCATAAATTCCGCATTCGCCTGGGCCCGCTGAAGCTCGATGACTACATGGGCATGCTGCCCGGCAGCCAGCCGTTCAACGAGCTGGTGGCGTGGGTCGCCGAGTACCTGGGCCACGAACTGGACTGGGACCTGAATCTGGTTCTGCAACAACCGGAAGTGCCGGCCCTGCAACTCAGCGGCCAGTTCCGCCTGGGCTTCAACACCTGGCTCGGCCAACCCGAGCATGACGCCAACGACCTAATCCTGGCCCGGCATTACGCCGAACACGCCAACACCTCAAGGAATCCAGAGCATGGGTGAAATCAGTCGCGCCGCACTGTTCGGCAAACTCAACAGTGTGGCCTACAAGGCCATCGAAGCCGCCACCGTGTTCTGCAAGCTGCGGGGCAACCCGTACGTGGAACTGGCCCACTGGTTTCACCAGTTGCTGCAACTGCAGGACTCTGACCTGCACCGCATCATTCGACAGTTCAATGTCGAGCCGGCGCGTCTGGCCCGCGACCTGACCGAAGCCCTGGACCGCCTGCCCCGTGGCTCGACGTCGATCACTGACTTGTCGTCCCATGTAGAAGAAGCGGTCGAGCGTGGCTGGGTCTACGGCAGCCTGATGTTTGGCGAAAGCCAGGTGCGCACCGGTTACCTGGTGCTGGGAATTCTCAAGACGCCGAGCCTGCGCCATGCGCTGTTGGGCTTGTCCGGTGAGTTCGACAAGATCAAGGCCGAAGCCCTGAGCGAACGCTTTGATGAATACGTCGGCGACTCGCCCGAAAATGCACTGAGTGCCAGCGACGGTTTCAACGCCGGTGCTGTACCGGGCGAGGCCAGCGGCGCCATGGCCCCGAGCGCAATGGGCAAGCAGGAAGCCCTCAAGCGCTTCACCGTCGACCTGACCGAACAGGCCCGCAGCGGCAAGCTCGACCCGATCGTCGGGCGTGACGAAGAGATCCGCCAACTGGTGGACATCCTCATGCGTCGCCGCCAGAACAACCCGATCCTTACCGGTGAAGCCGGCGTCGGCAAGACCGCCGTGGTCGAAGGCTTCGCCCTGCGCATCGTCGCCGGCGACGTACCACCCGCGCTGAAAGATGTGGAACTGCGCAGCCTCGATGTCGGCCTGCTGCAAGCCGGCGCGAGCATGAAAGGCGAGTTCGAACAACGCCTGCGCCAGGTCATCGAAGACGTCCAGGCTTCGCCGAAACCGATCATCCTGTTTATCGACGAAGCCCACACCCTGGTAGGTGCCGGTGGCGCCGCCGGGACCGGTGACGCGGCCAACCTGCTCAAGCCTGCCCTGGCCCGTGGCACCTTGCGTACCGTGGCCGCCACCACCTGGGCCGAGTACAAGAAGCACATCGAAAAAGACCCGGCCCTGACCCGCCGTTTCCAGGTGGTGCAAGTGGCCGAGCCGTCGGAAGACAAGGCGTTGCTGATGATGCGCGGCGTGGCTTCGACCATGGAAAAACACCATCAGGTGCAGATCCTCGACGAAGCGCTGGAAGCGTCAGTGAAGCTGTCCCACCGCTACATTCCGGCGCGTCAATTGCCGGACAAATCCGTGAGCCTGCTGGACACCGCCTGCGCCCGCGTCGCCATCAGCCTGCACGCGGTGCCGGCAGAAGTCGACGACAGCCGCCGCCGTATCGAGGCACTGGAAACCGAGCTGCAAATCATCGCCCGCGAGCACGCGATCGGCATCGCCATCGGTGCGCGCCAGACCAACAGCGAAGCGCTGCTGAGCGCCGAACGCGAGCGCCTGGCCACCCTGGAAAGCCGTTGGGCCGAAGAGAAAACCCTGGTGGATGAGTTGCTCGCCACCCGTGCGACGTTGCGCGAAAAATCCGGTGTCGTGGACAGCGGCGATGACCAATTGCGTGCCCAATTGGTAGACCTGCAACAACGCCTTAGCACCCTGCAAGGTGAAACTCCGCTGATCCTGCCGACCGTGGATTACCAGGCCGTGGCCTCGGTGGTCGCCGACTGGACCGGCATCCCGGTGGGCCGCATGGCCCGCAACGAACTGGAGACGGTGCTCAACCTCGACCAGCACCTGAAGAAACGCATCATCGGCCAGGACCACGCCTTGCAGATGATCGCCAAGCGCATCCAGACCTCCCGCGCCGGCCTCGACAACCCGAGCAAGCCGATTGGCGTGTTCATGCTCGCCGGCACCTCCGGCGTGGGCAAGACCGAAACCGCCCTGGCCCTGGCCGAAGCCATGTACGGCGGTGAGCAGAACGTGATCACCATCAACATGAGCGAGTTCCAGGAAGCCCACACCGTGTCCACCCTCAAGGGTGCGCCACCGGGCTACATTGGCTATGGCGAAGGTGGCGTGCTGACCGAAGCCGTGCGGCGCAAACCCTACAGCGTGGTGCTGCTGGACGAGGTGGAAAAAGCCCACCCGGACGTGCATGAAATCTTCTTCCAGGTGTTCGACAAAGGCGTGATGGAAGACGGCGAAGGCCGGGTGATCGACTTCAAGAACACCTTGATCCTGCTGACCACCAACGCCGGTACCGAGTTGATTTCCCGGGTCTGCAAAGACCCGGCGAACATCCCCGAGCCCGAGGAAATCGCCAAGGCCCTGCGCCAGCCGCTGCTGGAGATTTTCCCGCCGGCGCTGCTCGGCCGCCTGGTGACCATTCCGTACTACCCGCTGAGCGACGAGATGCTCAAGGCAATCACCCGCCTGCAACTCAACCGCATCAAGAAGCGTGTGGAGAACACCCACAAAGTCGCCTTCGATTACGACGACGACGTGGTCGACCTGATCGTGTCCCGCTGCACCGAAACCGAAAGCGGCGGGCGGATGATCGACACCATCCTCACCAACAGCCTGCTGCCGGACATGAGCCGCGAATTCCTCACCCGCATGCTCGAAGGCAAGGCGCTGGCGGGGGTGCGGATCAGCACGCGGGATAACGAATTGCACTACGACTTCAACGATTGACCTGACGGAATGCGATCAAAACTGTGGGAGCGGGCTTGCTCGCGAAGACGGCGTATCAGTTGATGCATCCGGTGACTGATTCACCGCGTTCGCGAGCAAGCCCGCTCCCATAGTTGGAGCCGGTTCCTACAGTTATTACGCTATTTACGGGTTAACCGATGTTATTCAACCAAGCCTCACGCCTGGCCAAGATCACCAGCCCCCTGGGGCCGGATGTGCTGCTGCTCAATGAAATGGGTGGCGGCGAAGAGCTGGGTCGGCTGTTCAATTTCGAACTGCAGCTGACCTCGCTGGACGCCAACATCGACCTCAACCAGTTGCTGGGCAAGCCCATGAGCCTGAACCTGCAACTGGCGGACGGTGGCGAGCGGCACTTCCACGGCATCGTCGCCCGCTGCAGCCAGAACATCGACCAGGGCCAGTTCGCCAGCTATCAGGTGACTTTGCGCCCGTGGTTGTGGCTGCTGAGCCGCACCTCCGACTGCCGGATTTTCCAGAACCTGAGCATCCCGCAGATCATCAAGCAGGTGTTTCGCGACCTGGGTTTTTCCGACTTCGAAGACGCCTTGAGCCGCCCGTACCGCGAGTGGGAATACTGCGTGCAGTACCGCGAGACCAGCTTCGATTTCGTCAGCCGCCTGATGGAACAGGAAGGCATCTACTACTTCTTCCGCCACGAGCAGGACCGCCACGTGCTGGTGCTGGCCGATGCCTACGGTGCCCACGCCAACGTGCCCGGCTACGCCTCGGTGCCTTACTACCCCAAGGACGAGCAGCAGCGCGAACGCGACCATATGCACAACTGGCACCTGGCACAGGAAGTACAACCCGGCTCCCTTGAGCTCAACGACTACGACTTCCAGCGTCCCAGCGCGAGCATCGACGTACGCTCGGCCATGCCGCGCCCGCACACCGCCGGCGACTACCCGCTATACGACTACCCCGGCACCTACGTCAAAAGCGAAGACGGCGAACACTACGCCCGCACCCGCATCGAAGCCCTGCAAACCCTGCACGAACAAGTGGAGTTCAGCGGCAATGCGCGCGGCCTGGGTTCCGGCCACCTGTTCAGCCTCACCGGCTTCAGTCGCCGCGACCAGAACCGCGAATACCTGATCGTCGGCGCCCGCTACTACATCTCCCAGGAAAGCCTCGAAAGCGGCGGTGGCGCGCCTTCGGCGCAGTTCGAAAGCACCCTTACCTGCATCGACGCGCAACAGAGTTTCCGCCCACTGGCCAACACCTACCGGCCCATCGTCAAAGGCCCGCAGACCGCGCTGGTGGTGGGCCCCAAGGGCGAAGAAATCTGGACCGACCAATATGGCCGGGTCAAGGTGCATTTCTATTGGGACCGCCACGACCAGTCCAACGAAAACAGCTCATGCTGGATTCGCGTATCGCAGTCCTGGGCCGGAAAAAACTGGGGCTCGATGCAGATCCCACGGATCGGCCAGGAAGTGATTGTGAGCTTCCTGGAAGGCGATCCAGACCGGCCGATCATCACCGGCCGGGTGTACAACGCCGAGCAGACCGTGCCTTACGACTTGCCGGAAAACGCCACCCAAAGCGGGATGAAAAGCCGCTCCAGCAAAGGCGGCACACCGGCCAACTTCAATGAAATCCGCATGGAGGACAAGAAGGGGTTGGAGCAGCTGTACATCCATGCCGAGCGTAATCAGGACATCGTAGTGGAGGTGGATGAAAGCCATTCGGTGGGGCATGACCGGAACAAGAGTATTGGGCATAACGAGACGGTGACGATTGGGAACAATCGAGTGCGCATCGTCAAGCATCAAGACATCCTCTCGGTGGGCCAGAGAAAGACCGACAGCATCAGCCAGAGCTACGTGATTGAAGTGGGCGAAAACCTGCGATTGGTCTGCGGTAAAAGCATCCTGGAGTTGAACGCCAGCGGGCAGATCAACCTGAGTGGCGTAAATATCAGCTTCCACGCCAGCGGCGATGCCGAATTCAATACCGGCGGCGTCCTGCACCTGAACAACGGCGGCGGCCCCGGCGCAACACCCGATGGTCAGGGCATGAAAGCCAGCATCGACGCCAATATCAAAGCCGCGTTCCCCGCGCCTAAAAGCTCCTGACGAGACCTGTTTTCCATGACGTACCGAATTAACGAATTTCAGTTCCAACTGCCGGCCGGCGAGCTGCAGGACGCTACGATCAATATCCTCAAGTTCCCCGAGCTGGGCACTTCCTTGATCATCAGCCGCAGCTTCCTCACCGATGGCGAAACCCTGCACAGCAACTTCGACGAACAGCTCAAACGCCTGGAAAAACAGGTGCAGGATTTGCGCTATCAACCGGGCGTCGGTGTCCGTCTAGGTGCAACAAAGGAAGTAGAAGGCATAGAGCTCCGCAGCCAGTTCAGCAAGGGCAGTGACAAGGTGTTCCAGTACCAACTGGCTCTGGTAATCCCGGGCACACGCAAGATGCTCGCCTTGAGTTATGTGAAGGCAGACAAGCTGGGCGATGCCGAGGCGGCGCACTGGGCGACGATCAAAAACTCATTGTCGTTCGACGCGATTTCCTGATGGGCACCATGCATGTCTGATGCTCTATGGGCCGCTCGCATGGGCGACGCGCTCTCCCACACCTCAATGATGGCCGACATCCTCGGCGGTGTGTTGGAGGTGGCGGCCAATATCGCGATCACTGCAGTAGCGACTGCTGCCGTGGTGGCTGCTACCGGTATCACCGTCGCTACCGGCGGACTCGGATGCGTCCTGCTCGGCGCAGTGGTGGGCACAGTTGTCGGCCTTCTCATGAGCAAGAGCGGGGCGGACAAAGGCCTCACCAATTTATGCGACAGCTTCAGCAACGCCCTGTTTCCGCCCACGGTACAGGCGAATATTCTCACCGGTGCCACCGATACCCTGACCAACAACCTTCCCGCCGCACGTGCCGCGGGGGCGATCAGCTCGCATGTCGCGCCAGCCGGAACCGAACTGGAAGAACCCGCACCCGAACCAGAAGCCAGTTATCTGGATATGGCCGAGAGCTTCTTCTCCCAAATGTGGCGCCCCACGGTGGCTACTCCCACACCAGGAGCCGTGCCCAAGCCTCTGGACTTGGTCACCTGCATGAAGCATCCACCGATGCCTCCGCAGTTCCTGGCCGAGGGTTCGGATAAGGTCACGATCAATGGCCAGCCTGCGGTGCGCAGTGGTGATCGTAGTACCTGCGATGCAACAGTGGTGTCGTCCGGGTTGATTTCATCGAACGTGACCATTGGCGGCGGGTCAGTGGTGGTGCGGGAAATACGCAGTGGCAAGACGCCGGGCGTGGGGTTGGCGGTCACCGCGTTACTGATGCTCAAGGGCGGCAAGGGCAAGTTCTTCAGCAAGTTGCCGTGCATGCTGATTGGCGGGGCTACTTCGATGGCCGTCAGCAGCGCGATGGACGCGATGACCAACGCTGCCATGGGCTCGTCGAATCCGGTGCATGCTGCAACGGGAGCGAAGGTGCTGGGCGGCACCGATGAACTGGATTTTGTACTGCCCGCCATCCTGCCGATTGACTGGCAACGCTTCTACAACAGCCGCGACGAACGCCCAGGCACACTGTTCGGTACAGGCTGGAGTGTGGCTTATGAAGTATGCGTCGAAATCCAACCTCATCCAGAAGGCGGTGAAGCGCTGGTCTACACCGACGAGCAGGGGCGCCCTATCGACATGGGCTCGATCCCGTTGGGGGGGGCGGTGTTCAGCCCCGGCGAAGGGCTCTCTGTGCGTCGGCACCTCAACGGGCAGTTGCTGATTGAAAGTGACGACGGCCTATATCGTTTGTTTGAGCCCACAGCCAACCCGTCGCTGCTGCGCCTGATTCAACTTGGCGACCGCAACGACAACCGCATTCATCTCGACTACGACCAGGCCGGACGCCTGGTACGCCTGCGCGATACCTTCGACTTGGTGCAGGTCGAGTTGATACGCGAACATGAGCACGTCACTCGCGTCGAACGCCTATTCCCAGATCAACGTCGCGAAGTGCTCGTCAGCTACGGCTATGACGCCAGGGCCAATCTGGCAGAGGTGCGCGATGCCTCTGGCCAGGTGCAGCGGCGCTTCACGTACGATGCCGGGCACCGAATGGTGGAGCATCAGTTACCCACCGGGTTGCGGTGCTTCTATGAATGGGCACTGATTGAAAACTCAGAGTGGCGAGTCGTCCGACACTGGACCGATGAAGGTGACTCCTACCAGTTCGACTATGACTTGAAGGCGGGCCTCACCCGTATCATCGACGGCTTACAGCGCGTCAGCACCCGACATTGGAATACTCAGCACCAGATCATTCAATACAGCGATAAGCTGGGGCAAACCTGGCTGTTCGAGTGGAATGACGAACGCCAACTTCTCAGCGCCACCGACCCGCAAGGTGGACGCTATGAATACAAGCATGATGACGCCGGCAACCTGATCGGCGAAACGGACCCGTTGGGCCGCAGCGATTCAACGTTGTGGCTTGAACACTGGGCGTTACCCCTGGTGGAGACCGACGCCGCCGGCAACAGTTGGCAGTATCGCTATGATCCTCGCGGCAATTGCGTTGCCGAAACCGACCCGCTGGGCCACATCACCCGCTATCGCTATGACGCCCACGGCCAGGTCGTGGAAATCATCGACGCCTCCGGTAAAAGCAAAAAACTGCGTTGGAATCCGTTCGGGCAATTGGTCGAACACATTGATTGCTCGGGTTATCCCACGCGTTTCAGCTACGACGAGCGCGGCTATCTGCAGGTGATCACCGACGCGCTTGGCGAGCGCACTCAATTCAGCTACGACCTCCAGGGGCGCTTACTCAGCAACCAACTGCCGGACGGTCGCATCGAGCTGTTTCAACGCGATGTCAGCGGCCAACTCGTGGGGTACACCGACCCTGCCGGACATACCACGCTCTACCAGCACAATCGACGTGGCCAGATAAGCCTGCGCACCGACGCTCATGGCCGGCAGGTGAAGTTCGGCTATGACAGCTATGGGCGCCTGCAAGCACTGACCAACGAGAACGGCGAACGTTATCTCTTTGCCTGGGACGCCGGGGATCGGCTGACTGAGCAGCAAGACCTCGATGGCAGTGCCAAAAGCTACACCTACAATCCACTGGACCATATCACCACGGTGACCGCCACTCCGGCCCCCTACGGCAACGGGCTAGGCCTGGTTCCCGAGACGCCGCCAGCGCCCATTGTCCATCAAATGGAACGTGACGCAGTAGGTCGGCTGATCGCCAAAACCACCGACGATGGGCGCACCGACTACGCCTACGACCCGCTGGACCAGCTCACCGCCGTCACCTTCACCGACCTGCTGGGCAATACCCAAGCCCTTGGTTTCGCTTACGACGCCCTCGGCCAAATGCTTGCCGAACAGAGTTCTATGGGCACCCTGCAGCACCACTACGACGAACTCGGTAATCTTATCCAGACCCAGATACCCGACGGACGCTGGCTCAATCGCCTGTACTACGGCAGCGGTCACTTGCATCAGGTCAATCTCGACGGCCAGGTCATCAGCGACTTTGAACGCGACCGCCTGCACCGCGAAGTACTGCGCACCCAAGGCCGACTCAGCACCCGCAGTGAGTATGACCGCAGCGGCCGTCTACGCTCACGCCAACACCGCCTTACAGGCCTGCCATCGTTGATGCCAGCGACAGCGCAAAAGCAGTTCGAGTATGACCCTGCCGACAACTTGGTCGGCAAGTTCGACCAGCAATCTGCCATACAACATCGCCAACTGCTGCACTACGATGCCACTGGCCGCATCATCGCCAGCCAGGACAGCCTGCACGGCCAGCGCGAAACGTTTGCCTACGATGCCGCCGCCAACCTGCTGGATGGCCCGCAGTCAGGCGCTGGGCTGGTCGTGCATAACAAACTGCTGACCTATCAGGACAAGCGTTATCGCTATGACGCGTTCGGTCGGATGATCGAAAAACGCAGCGCAGCGCGTGGCTTGCAACGCTTCGCCTACGATGCAGAAAGCCGGCTGATTGAAGTGCGCAATGAAAACGGCAGCGTAGTCAGGATGATCTACGACCCGTTGGGCCGACGCATTGAGAAAACCGAACATGGCAACGACGGCTATCCCCTGGGGAAAACCCGGTTTACCTGGGATGGGCTGCGGTTATTGCAGGAGCATAAACACAGCCAGACCAGTCTTTACATCTATGAAGATGAAGGCAGCGAACCCTTGGCTCGCGTTGACGGCACCGGGCCGCTGCAGAAAATCCGCTACTACCACAACGACCTCAACGGACTGCCGGAGCAACTGACTGAAGCTGACGGGCATAATGTCTGGCGCGCGACATATCGTGTGTGGGGCAATACGGTTGAGGAAGTGCGCGAGCCGTACTACATCGAAGAACAGAACCTGCGCTTTCAGGGGCAGTATCTGGACCGGGAGACGGGGCTGCATTTCAATACTTTCAGGTTTTATGATCCGGACGTGGGACGGTTTACGACACCGGATCCGATTGAGTTTGACGGCGGGCTCAATTTTTATCAGTACGCCCCCAATCCAATATCCTGGATTGATCCATGGGGACTGGCCCCCGAGCTTTATTACCTGATTGCGAAAAAGGACGGCTTTTATGACGAGATGGCATGGGGCCATAAAAAGCCAATAGGCCAAGTCTATTTGAAAAAAGGTGAAGTTTGGAAAGTCGGTGAAACCGTCAATCCGAATCGGCGATATACCCAAAAGTGGCTGAAATCCAAAAATCTTGCCTACAAAAGGGTTATGGCAGCACCGACGAAGGGCAATATGCAGGTATGGGAAAGATTAAAAATCGGAAAATATTTTAAACGCCGAGGAAAACTACCCCCGGGCAACAAATGCAGGCACTGACATAAGGAATACTTTATGCGAGTCGATACGACATCGGACTCACCGAGTTGGACAAAGGTCTTTGAAATCACCGACGAGCTAAATGGCCTGAGTGAGATTCTTGAAAAAAAGTATCCCACCCTCGACTGGGAACTGGCGGTCTGCATGCGATGCCTGCCGAAGAACCTGGAACGAAAAACATTTTGCCGTTATTACGCAAAAGACAAAATGTTCGGTCTGGATATCGCCATGGACGAGGAAGATTTTGTTCCACTGAAAAAAGACATAGCTGCTCAGCGCAAATTAATAGGTGCGGCATTCATTACATTTTTTGTTGAAAGTATTAAGAAATACGAGAAAAAACTCCCCAATCTGCAACCGGTATCGGCGCAACTAATTGCGGATGTACAGCAATGGTGTATTGAGAACGAGTGGACAGCTTGAAGCTCAACGATTGAGCAAGGATTGCCCACCCACAAAAAATGGGCACCCGACCCAGTCGGCGTGCCCATTTTTCATCCCGCGCTCACACTCGCATGTGCGTAGCGCGTTCTACATGACTTACGGATTGACGCTGTCTTTAAGCGACTTGCCTGGCTTGAACGCAACGGTGTTGCTCGCCTTGATTTTCACCGGCTCGCCGGTTTGCGGGTTTTTGCCGGTGCGGGCGCCGCGGTGGCGCTGCAGGAAGGTGCCGAAGCCTACCAGGGTGACGCTGTCCTTGCGATGCAGCGCGCCGGTGATTTCTTCAAGTACGGCGTTGAGTACGCGGTTGGCCTGTTCTTTGGTCAGGTCTGCTTTTTCTGCAATAGCGGCTGCGAGTTCTGGTTTACGCATAAGTGAAGCCTCTTTGACGGTTTTTTGTTGTTATGTCCGTGCTGCTCTCTATCGGAGCAGCGCCCAAGGCGCCGCAGGCTCTACTCTGCGGCAGACGGGAGTGAGGATGGCATGCCATCGGGGCCTGCGCCAGTCTCACGGCGACCTTTCTACGGTCAAAATGATGCTTATTCCGACAGAACGACCAGCATTTACGCCAGCAGCGGCGGAAGTTCTTTGTTGAGGGCCAGTTTTTCCATCACGGCCGTGCCGGTCAGGGCGTACCCCAGCAGGCGCCCGCTGGCGTCGCGGCACAGGGCCTTGATGTCGCCGCCCTGCCCTTCGACGCTCCACACGCCTTCGGTGCCCCGTGGCGGTGGCGAGACGACCAGCGGGCAGATCGGGGTTTTTACCGTGACGGGCATAGGGCCGTAGCTGACGGCCGTCGCGTTACCCGCCAGGGTCTGGGCCAGGGCGCGGGCGCAGCTCATCAGGGGCATCACGTACAGCAGGTTCAGGCCATCGACCTCGGCGCAGTCGCCCAGGGCGTAGATGTTGGCGTGGGAGGTCTTGAGGTGGCGGTCGACCATGATCCCGCGGTTGATCTGCAACCCGGCGGCGGCGGCCAGGTCGACACGCGGGCGCAGGCCGATAGCAGACACCACCAGGTCACACTGGATCACTTCGCCATCAGACAAGTGGGCTTCCAGGCCGTCAGCGGTGCGCTGCAGGCGATTGAGCACCGGGCCCAGGTGGAAACGCGCCCCCAGGCCTTCCAGACCGGCCTGCACCGCTGCGGCGGCTGCCGGGTGCAGCAGGGTCGGCATGACTTGCTCGCACGGCGCCACCAGGTCGATCTCGTAGCCGCCGAGGATCAGGTCGTTGGCGAACTCGCAGCCGATCAGCCCGGCCCCCAGCAACAGCACCCGGCGTTTTCCGGCCGCAGCGGCACGAAAGCGTGCGTAGTCTTCGAGGTCGTTGATCGGGAAAATCAGCTCGGCGGCGTCGCCCTGTACCGGCACCCGCACGGTTTCTGCGCCCCAGGCCAGGATCAGGTCGCGATAGGCCACCGCTTCCTCACCGATCCACAAGCGCTTGTGGCCCGGGTCGATGCCACTGATGCGGGTGTGGGTACGCACTTCGGCCTTCAGTTGCTCGGCCATGGCGCCCGGTTCCGCCATGCTCAGGCCGTCGGCTTCCTTGTTCTTGCCAAAGCCGGTGGAAAGCATGGGCTTGGAGTAGGAGCGCCCGTCATCTGCGGTGATCAGCAACAGCGGGGTTTCGCTATCGAGCTTGCGAAACTCCCGAGCCAGGTTGTAACCGGCCAACCCCGTGCCGACGATCACGACAGGTGCGTTCATTCCTTTCTCCTTGTAGTACGTTTCTTGAATTGCGATTTAAATCAGCAATCAGCCGATTTCGATCATTTCGAAATCCATTTTGCCCACGCCGCAGTCCGGGCACAGCCAGTCTTCAGGGACGTCCTGCCACAGGGTGCCCGGCGCGATGCCGTCATCCGGCCATCCGTCTTTCTCGTCGTAGATCAGGCCACAGACGACACATTGCCACTTCTTCATTACTTGTTTCCTCAGGTCCAGGCGCGTTGGCCGACGGTCGATAGATGCAACCTTGCCGTGCGGCTCAGGGCGTTTTGTACTGATCAGCAGGCGCAGATGCAAGCATGATCGACGCATGGGCCTGGCGCACTCCGGCAAAAGTCCAGGGCACCATGGTAAGCTCGCCGCCTCATTAACTGCCAATAATGACCCTCCGTGCCGCATTCAAACGCCCGTCCCGATGCTTGCCGATGGCTGACCCAGAGCCTTCTGAGCCCACTGCCTACGCCGCTGACACTCAACTGGCTGTTCGATGAAGGCTCGCTGACCCGGCGCCTGACGCGCCTGTCCGACGATGGCTTCAGCGTGACGCCGTTGTTCGAAGGCTGGCAGCCACTGCGAGACGACGAATGCGCCACCCTGGACTTGCCCGCCGCCAGCATCGGCTGGGTGCGCGAGGTGTATTTACGTGGCCATGGGAAGCCGTGGGTGTTTGCCCGCAGCGTGGCGGCCCGCAGCGCCTTGCAGGGCGACGGCTTGCACATGGACGAGTTGGGCAGCCGGTCTCTCGGGGAATTACTGTTTTGTGACCACGCCTTCACGCGCCAGGCCATCGAGGTGTGCCGCTACCCACGGGAATGGCTGCCCCCGGCGGACCAGGCCGATCACCTGTGGGCACGCCGCTCGCGCTTCGACCGCGGGCCGCTGAGCGTGCTGGTGGCCGAGATCTTCCTGCCCACCCTGTGGCAAGCCGTGCACGACCATCCGGAGCGTTTCTGATGTACCAGCGCCTGCTCAAATCCCTGAATCACCTGAACCCAAGGGCCTGGGACTTCATCCAGTTGACGCGCATGGACAAGCCCATCGGCATTTACCTGCTGCTATGGCCCACGCTGTGGGCGCTGTGGATTGCTGGCAAGGGTTCGCCATCGCTGCTCAATATCCTGATCTTCGTGCTCGGCGTGGTACTCACCCGGGCCGGCGGTTGCGTCATCAATGACTGGGCCGACCGCAAGGTCGACGGCCATGTGAAACGCACCGAACAGCGCCCGCTGGTCAGCGGCAGGATCAGCTCGAAAGAGGCCCTGGTGTTCTTCGCGGTGCTGATGGTCATCAGTTTCCTGCTGGTGCTGCTGACCAACTACATGACGATCTGGCTGTCTCTGGGCGGCCTCGCGCTGGCGGCCAGCTACCCGTTCATGAAGCGCTACACCTATTACCCGCAGGTGGTATTGGGCGCGGCGTTCTCGTGGGGCATGCCGATGGCGTTCACCGCCGAGACGGGCAGCCTGCCCGCCGCGGCATGGCTGTTGTACATCGCCAACCTGTTGTGGACGGTGGGATACGACACGTACTACGCGATGACCGATCGCGACGATGACCTGAAAATCGGGGTCAAATCCACCGCGATTCTGTTCGGCGATGCCGACCGGGTGATCATCCTGACCCTGCAGGGCCTGGCACTGGTGTGCCTGTGGCTGGCGGGGATGCGTTTTGAGCTGGGCGGCTGGTTCCACCTGGGCTTGCTGGCGGCGGCCGGGTGTTTTGCCTGGGAGTTCTGGTACACCCGGGACAAGGACCGGCTCAAATGCTTCAAGGCGTTTTTGCACAACCACTGGGCCGGGTTGGCGATTTTTGTCGGGATTGTCGCGGACTACGGATTTCGGTGAGAGGCCAAGCCCCTCACCCTTATCCGGCTCACATCAAGGCTTGGCGACCTTCCACGCCCCGTCCATTTTGCCTTCGCCGGTCATGTCACCGGCCTTCTTGTCCATGATGAAGGTGTAGAGCGGCTTGCCGCTGTAGGCCCACTGGCTTTTCTGGTCGTCACGGGTGATCACGGTCCACTTGCCCATGGGCTTGTCGGTGGATTCGGCCATCAACGGCGGCCAGTTGGTGGCGCACTTGTCGTTGCACATGGATTTGCCATCAGCGTCCTTGGCAAAGGTGTAGAGGGTCATGCCGTTGTGGTCCACCAGCATCCCGTCCTTGGTCATCGCCGGGTCTGCCGCAAACGCCAGTGTCGGCAGCGTTAACGCGGCCGTTACCAGCAGGGCTTTCCAGGAAAAAGTACTGTGAGTCATGGGAACCTTCCTTTTGTGGTTGTCAGGATTCGGACCCAAAGCGTAGTCCAGAGAGGCAAGGATTGCCCAGGCGACTAAATTACTGTCACACGACTGCAATAATTCCGTTATCTAATGCGGCGCAAGACAGTTAAATGACAAGAGGATTTAGCATGGTTGGCAGGAGCATTCTGATCGTTGACGACGAAGCGCCCATTCGCGAGATGATCGCCGTTGCGTTGGAAATGGCCGGCTATGACTGCCTGGAGGCGGAGAACTCCCAGCAGGCCCATGCCATTATCGTCGACCGCAAGCCGGACCTGATCCTGCTGGACTGGATGCTGCCCGGCACCTCCGGCATCGAACTGGCCCGCCGCCTCAAGCGTGACGAGCTGACCGGGGATATCCCGATCATCATGCTCACCGCCAAGGGCGAAGAGGACAACAAGATCCAGGGCCTGGAAGTCGGCGCCGATGACTACATCACCAAGCCTTTTTCCCCACGGGAACTGGTCGCCCGTCTGAAAGCCGTTCTGCGCCGTGCCGGCCCCACCGATGGTGAAGCGCCTATCGAAGTCGACGGCCTGATCCTTGACCCGATCAGCCACCGCGTGACCATCGACGGCAAACCCGCCGAGATGGGCCCTACCGAATACCGCCTGCTGCAATTCTTCATGACCCACCAGGAGCGCGCCTACACCCGCGGCCAACTGCTGGACCAGGTCTGGGGCGGCAATGTGTATGTGGAAGAGCGCACCGTCGACGTGCATATCCGTCGCCTGCGCAAAGCCTTGGGCGACGCTTACGAGAATCTGGTACAAACCGTGCGCGGCACCGGCTACCGGTTTTCCACCAAAGGCTGAGCCAGCCCGAACTGCCCAGACAGCTGAAAGGACGCGTGTTTAAGTGAACCAAAACTGGCATGGCACCCTGATCCGCCACATGCTCCTGTTGATCACCGGCTGCCTGCTGGTGGGCCTGGTCAGCGGCTATTACGGCTGGAGCCTGGCCGTCGGCCTGGGCCTTTACCTGGGCTGGACCCTCAAGCAACTGCTGCGCCTGCACGAATGGCTGCGCCAGCACAAACCCGACGAAGCACCACCCGACGGCTACGGCCTGTGGGGCGAGGTGTTCGACAGCATCTACCACTTGCAACGCCGCGACCAGCGTGTACGCGGGCGCCTGCAAGCGGTGATCGACCGGGTGCAGGAGTCCACCGCCGCACTGAAAGACGCGGTGATCATGCTCGACAGCGACGGCAACCTGGAATGGTGGAACCGCGCCGCAGAGACCTTGCTGGGTCTCAAGACGCCCCAGGACAGCGGCCAGCCGGTGACCAACCTGGTGCGCCACCCGCGTTTCAAGGAGTATTTCGAGCAGGACAACTACGAAGAAGCCCTGGAAATCCCGTCACCGACCAACGACCGCGTGCGTATCCAGCTGTACCTGACGCGCTACGGCAATAACGAACATTTGATGCTGGTGCGCGATGTCACACGCATCCATCAGCTGGAACAGATGCGCAAGGACTTCGTCGCCAACGTCTCCCACGAACTGCGCACACCGCTGACGGTGATCTGCGGTTATCTGGAGACGCTGCTCGATAACGTCGAAGATGTGAACCCGCGCTGGACCCGTGCCCTGCAACAGATGCAGCAGCAAGGCTCGCGCATGCAAACCCTGCTTAACGACCTGCTGTTGCTGGCCAAGCTGGAAGCCACCGATTACCCCTCGGACAACCATCCGGTGCCGGTGCAAAGCCTGTTGCAGACGATCAAGAGCGACGCCCAGGCATTGTCCGGGCAGCGTGAACAGCAGATCACCCTTGAAGCCGACCCATCGATACTGCTCAAGGGCAGCGAGGGCGAGTTGCGCAGCGCGTTTTCCAACCTGGTGTTCAACGCCGTCAAATACACCCAGGACAAAGGCAACATCCGCATCCGCTGGTGGGCCGACGACCAGGGCGCACACCTCAGCGTGCAGGACTCCGGGATGGGCATCGACGCCAAGCATTTGCCGCGCCTCACCGAGCGTTTCTACCGCGTCGACTCCAGCCGCAACTCCAACACCGGCGGCACCGGGCTCGGCCTGGCCATCGTCAAACATGTGCTGCTGCGCCATCGCGCGCGGCTGGAAATCAGTAGCGTGCTCGGCCACGGCAGTACCTTTACCTGCCATTTCCCGCCGGCCCAGGTGACACATTCCCGGGTCCTTCATCAGGACGAGTGACCCTCCGCCCGGCAGCCGCCACTAGGCAAGCGCCCCGTCAGCCGCTACATTGGCGGACTTGCGCCTGCCTTTCAGGCCCACCTGCTCACCCTTTTCGATTAGACGGAACCCGCAAAACCCCATCATGGACCCTTCCCCTGGCATCACCCTCGCGACACTCTTCGCCGACTTCGGCATGATTCTTTTTGCACTGATCCTGGTACTGCTCAACGGCTTTTTCGTTGCGGCGGAATTTGCCATGGTCAAACTGCGCTCGACCCGGGTCGAGGCCATCGCCCACAAGAACGGCTGGCGCGGGCAGATCCTGCGCACCGTACACAGCCAGCTCGACGCCTATCTGTCGGCCTGCCAGTTGGGTATCACCCTCGCCTCCCTGGGCCTGGGCTGGGTCGGTGAGCCGGCCTTCGCGCACATCCTCGAGCCGTTGCTGGGGGCGATCGGTGTGCAGTCGCCGGAAGTGATCAAGGGCGTGTCGTTCTTTGCCGCCTTCTTCGTGATCTCGTACCTGCACATCGTGGTCGGTGAACTGGCGCCCAAGTCCTGGGCCATTCGCAAGCCCGAGTTGCTGTCGCTGTGGACCGCCGTGCCGCTGTACCTGTTCTACTGGGCCATGTACCCGGCGATCTACCTGCTCAACGCCAGTGCCAACGCCATCCTGCGCATCGCCGGCCAAGGCGAGCCTGGCCCGCACCACGAGCACCATTACAGCCGTGAAGAACTGAAACTGATCCTGCACTCCAGCCGCGGCCAGGACCCGAGCGACCAAGGCATGCGCGTGTTGGCCTCCGCCGTGGAAATGGGCGAGCTGGAAGTGGTGGACTGGGCCAACTCCCGGGAAGACCTGGTGACCCTGGACTTCAACGCACCGCTCAAGGAAATCCTGGCGCTGTTCCGTCGCCACAAGTTCAGCCGCTACCCGGTGTACGACGCCGTGCGCAACGAGTTCGTCGGCCTGCTGCACATCAAGGACCTGCTGCTGGAACTGGCGGCCCTGGACCACATTCCCGAGTCGTTCAACCTGGCCGAGCTGACCCGCCCGCTGGAACGCGTATCGCGCCATATGCCGCTGTCGCAACTGCTCGAGCAGTTCCGTAAAGGCGGCGCGCACTTCGCCCTGGTGGAAGAGGCCGACGGCAAGGTCATCGGCTACCTGACCATGGAAGACGTACTGGAAGTACTGGTAGGCGACATCCAGGACGAACACCGCAAGGCCGAGCGCGGCATCCTCGCTTACCAGCCGGGCAAATTGCTGGTGCGTGGCGACACGCCGCTGTTCAAGGTGGAGCGCCTGCTGGGCGTCGACCTGGACCACATCGAGGCCGAAACCCTGGCCGGGCTGATCTACGACACCCTGAAACGGGTGCCGGAAGAGGAAGAAGTGCTGGAAGTCGAAGGCCTGCGCATCATCATCAAGAAGATGAAAGGGCCGAAGATCGTGTTGGCCAAGGTGCTATTGCTCGACTAGGGCACACCCCCTGTAGGAGCGAGCTTGCTCGCGAAGGACGTTAACAATAACGCTGGGACCCTGACACCCGGCAGCGCCCTCAGGTTTTTCGCGAGCAAGCTCGCTCCTACAAAAGCCTTACCGCGTGCCCAGCGCAAAGTTGGGCAACGCCTGCACCGGCTGGTTGAATTCATAGGGAATCGACACCAGCCCCGACGCCGTCGTGCGCTGCACCACAAAATGCAGATGCGGCCCGCTGCTGTTACCGGTATTGCCCGACAACGCCAGCGGGCTGCCCACCGCCACTCGCTGCCCTTCCCTGACGCTGACCGACCCTTGCTTGAGGTGCAGGTACACGCCTTGCGTGCCGTCATCGTGCTGCACCCGCACGAAATTGCCCGATGGATCGCTGCCGCGCCCGCTCTGCTCGTTCTCGGTTTTCAGTACGACACCGCCACGTGCCGCGATGATTGGCGTGCCTTCAGGCATGGCAATGTCCATCGCATAACGGCTTTTGAGCTCAGAGTGGCTGAAGGTACCGTTGGGGCCTTGGGTGAGACGGAACGGCCCGCCACGCCAGGGCAAGGGATAACGATAGGAAGCGGGTTGCGACGGATATACAGGCTTGGGAATCACCCGCTCCTGATACACAAACGCCTGCGCCCCGGGCGTGTACCGGTCGCTGAAGACCACAGCGCCGTCGGCGTCGATGGATTTGTAGAGGGTCATGGACATCGCCGGCATGACAACGGCGAACAGTCCACACAACAACAGTGAGCGCACGAGCATCGGGTTGGCCTGCCAGGGACGACTGAATGGCAGGCTAACAAGGGATCATGACAGTGCTATGTGAACCAAACACTAACCCTGTGGCGAGGGGGCTTGTCCCCCGTTGGGCTGCGCAGCGGCCCCAGTAGAGTTATCGCGCAGGGTCAGGCAGAACTCAATTACAGGGTTTGGGGCCGCTACGCAGCCCAACGGGGGACAAGCCCCCTCGCCACAGGTTTTTTGGAGACCCCATCAAGTCACGCACCCGGCACAAAATGCTTCTGTGCGGTCCCGCGGGCGATCAGCCGCGAAATGTAGTCAAGCTTCTGCGCATCCTGGTCGATAAACCGGAAGGTCAGTTGCAGCCAGTCACTGTCGGGCTTGGGCTCGTAGGCCACCACGGCATGCAGGTAGCCATTCAGACGCGCCACTTCAGCGTTCTCACCCTGCTCCAGGTCGAGCACGGCGCTTTCCAGTACCTGAGGCAGGATTTCACCACGACGTACCACCAGCAGCGCCTCCTTGATACTCAGGGCCTTGATCACACACTGCTGGGTGCCACTGGACAGGCGCAACTGGCCCTGGCCACGACCGCTGGCAGGCGACGCTGCCGCAGCCACCTGCACCGGCGGGCTGTTGAGCAGGCCTTTGCTGGGCGCGGCCACCGGGGCCGGCTTGACTGCGTCAGGCTTGCCACCAGTGAGGGCGCTGAGGGAATCGTTACCGAACGCCGAGTTCATCTTGGTCGGTGCGCTGGCGATCAGCGCGTCGAGGCGGCCAATCTTGTTCAGTGCCTGCTTGACCTTGTTCAGCAACTGCTCGTTGGTGAATGGCTTGCTGACGTAGCCGGAAACCCCGGCCTGGATCGCCTGCACCACGTTTTCCTTGTCGCCACGGCTGGTCACCATGACGAAAGGCATGGCTTTGAGATGAGGCTGTTCACGGCACCAGGTCAACAGTTCCAGGCCGGACATTTCCGGCATTTCCCAGTCGCACAGCACCATGTCGAAGGTTTCGCGCATCAGGATGGCCTGGGCCTTTTTGCCGTTCACCGCATCTTCGATCTTGATCCCCGGGAAGTAGTTACGCAGGCACTTCTTCACCAGGTCGCGAATAAACGAGGCGTCATCCACCACCAATACACTGACTTTGCTCATCGACCCTTCATCCTATAAAAACCCCGGCAAGCATAACGCTTCGCTGATGGCGTTTTGCCAAAAATTCCAACACCACAAACGAAAACGCCCGACCAAAGGCCGGGCGTTTATTTCTCGGGCAATCTTACTTATCGTCAGGAACGCCCGGAACATTAGGGATTTGATCGGTCGTACCTTCAACTTCTGCTTTCATCCGCTTGAGGCCCATGTGCCGCACGTCAGTACCCCGCACCAGGTAAATCACCAGTTCCGAGATGTTGCGTGCGTGGTCGCCGATGCGTTCCAGCGAACGCAGTACCCAGATGATGCTCAGTACCCGCGAGATAGAGCGCGGGTCTTCCATCATGTAGGTCGCCAGTTCGCGCAGCGCCGTCTTGTATTCGCGGTCGATGGTCTTGTCGTATTGGGCCACCGACAACGCCAGCTCGGCGTCGAAACGGGCAAACGCGTCGAGGGCGTCGCGAACCATGTTGCGCACCTGGTCACCGATGTGGCGCACTTCGACATAACCACGCGGCGCTTCGCCTTCCTCACACAACTGGATGGCGCGGCGGGCGATCTTGGTGGCTTCGTCACCGATGCGCTCCAGGTCGATCACCGACTTGGAGATGCTGATGATCAAACGCAGGTCGGACGCCGCCGGCTGACGACGGGCCAGGATGCGCAGGCATTCTTCGTCGATGTTGCGTTCCATCTGGTTGATCTGGTCATCGATCTCGCGCACTTGCTGGGCCAGGCCCGAGTCGGCCTCGATCAGCGCGGTGACGGCGTCGTTGACTTGCTTCTCCACCAGCCCGCCCATGGCCAGGAGGTGGCTGCGCACCTCCTCAAGCTCGGCGTTGAACTGCGCGGAGATGTGATGGGTAAGGCCTTCTTTGCTAATCATGTTGGCGTCCTTGGAACGTCCAGTAAGGTGCGGTCGACCGCAGCATCAGTTCAGTGAGCAACCAGCCACCTGCTAGCCGTAGCGACCGGTGATGTAGTCTTCGGTCTGCTTCTTCGCCGGGTTGGTGAACAGGGTATCGGTGTCGCCAAATTCCACCAGCTTGCCCATGTACATGAACGCGGTGTAGTCGGAAACCCGCGCCGCCTGTTGCATGTTGTGGGTCACGATGACGATGGTGAACTTGGATTTGAGTTCGTAGATCAGCTCTTCGACTTTCAACGTGGAGATGGGGTCGAGTGCCGAGCACGGTTCATCGAGCAGCAGCACTTCCGGCTCCACGGCGATGGTGCGGGCGATCACCAGACGTTGCTGCTGGCCGCCGGACAAACCGAGGGCCGACTCGTGCAGGCGGTCCTTGACCTCGTCCCACAGCGCCGCGCCTTTCAGTGCCCACTCAACGGCTTCGTCGAGGACGCGCTTTTTGTTGATGCCCTGGATGCGCAGGCCGTAGACCACGTTTTCGTAGATGGTCTTGGGAAACGGGTTGGGCTTCTGGAACACCATGCCCACCCGGCGCCGCAGCTCGGCTACGTCTTCGCCCTTGCGGTAGATGTTGGTGCCGTACAGGTTGATCGCGCCCTCGACGCGGCAGCCGTCCACCAGATCGTTCATCCGGTTGAAGGTGCGCAGCAGGGTCGACTTGCCGCACCCGGACGGGCCGATGAAGGCGGTCACGCGCTGCTTCGGAATGTTCATGCTGACGTCGTACAGCGCCTGCTTGTCGCCGTAGTACAGGCTCAGGCCCGGGACTTCGATGGCCACGGTTTCCTGGGCCAGGCTCAGGCTCTGCTTGTCGCGACCCAGGGCTGACATGTTGATGCCGTGGGAATGGGTTTCATGTTGCATGGGATGCTCCCTGTGCTACCAATTCGTTTTGTGGGAGCGGGCTTGCTCGCGAAGGCGTCAGGTCAGTTGACCTATGTATGACTGATACACCGCATTCGCGAGCAAGCCCGCTCCCACATTTAGTCCGCGTTCACTTCAATTAACTGTCCAGCGCTTTGTATTTTTCGCGCAGGTGGTTACGAATCCACACCGCCGACAAGTTGAGCGTGGCGATCACCAGCACCAGCAGCAAGGCGGTGGCGTACACCAGCGGCCGCGCGGCTTCGACGTTGGGGCTCTGGAAGCCGACGTCATAGATATGGAAGCCCAGGTGCATGATCTTCTGGTCCAGGTGCAGGTACGGGTAGTTGCCGTCCACCGGTAGCGACGGCGCCAGTTTCACCACACCCACCAGCATCAGCGGCGCCACTTCACCGGCGGCGCGGGCCACGGCGAGGATCATGCCGGTCATCATCGCCGGGCTGGCCATCGGCAGCACGATCTTCCACAGCGTTTCCGCCTTGGTCGCGCCCAGTGCCAAAGAACCTTCACGTACGGTGCGAGGAATCCGCGCCAGGCCTTCTTCGGTGGCCACGATCACCACCGGTACCGCCAGCAGCGCCAGGGTCAGCGACGCCCAGAGCAGGCCAGGCGTACCGAAGGTCGGTGCCGGCAAGGCCTCGGCGAAGAACAGCCGGTCAACCGAGCCGCCCAGTACGTACACAAAGAAGCCAAGGCCGAACACGCCGTAAACGATGGCGGGTACACCGGCCAGGTTGTTCACCGCGATGCGGATGATCCGCGTCAGGGTGTTCTGCTTGGCGTATTCACGCAGGTACACCGCCGCCAGCACGCCGAACGGGGTCACGATCATCGCCATGATCAGGGTCATCATCACGGTGCCGAAGATCGCCGGGAAAATCCCGCCTTCGGTGTTGGCTTCCCGTGGATCGTCGCTGAGGAATTCCCAGACCTTGCTGAAGTAGAAACCAACCTTGGTCATGTAGCCCATGGCGTTCGGCTGGTAAGCGTGCACCACCTTGCCAATGCCGATTTCGATTTCTTTGCCGTTGGCATCGCGGGCGGTCAGGCTGTCGCGGTTGAACTGGGTGTGCAGGTCGGCCAGGCGGGCTTCGATATCCTTGTAGCGGTTGTTCAGTTCGGCGCGGCCGCTGTCCATGTCGGCCTGGGCGGTGGCGTCCAGCTTGCCTTCCAGCTCCAGCTTGCGACCGTGCAGGCGGATGCGTTCGAGGCCGGCGTTGATGGCGCCGATGTCGGACTTCTCGAGGGTCTTGAGCTGGGCCGCGAGCTTGTTGACGCGGTCCACGCGGGCTTGCAGTTCCGGCCAGGCCGCCTCGCCTTCGGCGATCACCTTGCCGTCCTGCTTGACGTTGACCAGGGTGCCGTAGAAGTTGCCCCACTCACGACGCTCGATGGCCATCAACTCGACCGGCTTGGTCTGGTTGGTCAGCCACTCGCCGACGATCCAGGTGAAGTCATTGCCGTTCAAGTCACGGTTGCCGACCTTGATCAGCTCGCGGGTCATGAACTCCGGGCCTTGGTCCGGCACCGGCAAGCCAGCGCTTTTCAGGCGCTCGCGGGGCACTTCTTCTTTCTGCACCACTTCGCCGACGACGATGTGATTTTCCTGGCCCGGCACGTTGTAGTTGGCCTGGATCAGGTCGGCCGGCCAGAAGTGGCCCAGGCCACGCACGGCAATCACGGCAAGCAAACCAATGGTCATGATGACCGCGATGGACACCGCGCCACCGCTGATCCAGACGCCCGGGGCGCCGCTCTTGAACCATCCATTCAGGGAGTTCTGTTTCACAGACTTCTACCTTTCTTAAAGCGACGAGTATTTCTTGCGCAGACGCTGACGAATCAGCTCGGCGAGGGTGTTCATGATGAAGGTGAACAGCAGCAGCACCAGCGCCGAGAGGAACAGCACGCGGTAGTGACTGCCGCCGACTTCCGATTCGGGCATTTCCACCGCGACGTTGGCTGCCAGGGTGCGCAGGCCTTCAAACAGGTTCATCTCCATCACCGGCGTATTGCCGGTGGCCATCAGCACGATCATGGTTTCACCGACCGCGCGGCCCATGCCGATCATCAGCGCCGAGAAGATGCCTGGGCTGGCGGTCAGGATCACGACGCGGGTCATGGTCTGCCATGGCGTGGCGCCCAGGGCCAGGGAGCCCAGGGTCAGGCCGCGCGGCACGCTGAACACGGCGTCTTCGGCGATGGAGTAGATGTTCGGGATCACCGCGAAACCCATGGCCAGGCCGACTACCAGGGCGTTGCGCTGGTCGTAGGTGATGCCCAGGTCGTGGGAGATCCACATGCGCATGTCGCCGCCGAAGAACCAGGTTTCCAGGTACGGGCTCATGTACAACGAGAGCCAGCCCACAAACAGGATGACCGGGATCAGGATCGCGCTTTCCCAGCCATCCGGGACCCGCAGGCGGATCGACTCAGGCAGGCGGCTGAAGACGAAGCCGGCCACCAGGATGCCAATCGGCAGCAACATCAGCAGGCTGAAAATCCCCGGCAGGTGCCCTTCGACATACGGCGCCAGGAACAGGCCGGCGAAGAAGCCGAGGATCACCGTCGGCATCGCTTCCATCAATTCGATCACCGGCTTGACCTTGCGGCGCAGGCTCGGGGCCATGAAGTAAGCGGTGTAGATCGCAGCGGCAACGGCCAGTGGTGCGGCCAGCAGCATGGCGTAGAACGCGGCCTTCAGGGTACCGAAGGTCAGGGGCGCCAGGCTCATCTTGGGTTCGAAGTCGGTGTTGGCGGCGGTCGATTGCCAGACGTATTTAGGTTCGTCGTAGTTTTCGTACCAGACCTTGCTCCACAGCGCGCTCCAGGAAACTTCAGGGTGCGGGTTGTCCAGCAGCAGCGGTTGCAGCTTGCCGCCGGCCTCGACGATCACACGGTTGGCCCGTGGCGACATGCCGAAGATACCGTTGCCGTCGACCACCTGGTCCACCAGCAACGTACGGTGGGCAGTGCTGTGGAACACACCGAACTTGCCGGAAGCGTCGAGGGCGGTGAAGCCTTTGCGACGTTCTTCAGCAGTGATTTCAACGATAGGCGCGGTGCCCATCTGGAAGGTACGGATCTGCTTCAGGCGTTGTTCGCCGTCCGGGTCGCGGGCCATGAACCACTGCGCCAGGCCACCGCTGGAGTTACCGATGATCAGCGAGATGCCGCCCACCAGTTGGGTGCTGGCCGTGACTTGCGCCACGCCGTCTTCCAATAATTTGTAGCGACCGTTGAGGCTGTTGTCCCGCAGGCTGAAAACGTCGGCCTGGGCGCGACCGTTGATCACGTACAGCCACTGCTGGCGCGGATCAACGAAGATGGCTTTGACCGGCTCGGTCATTTGCGGCAGCTCGATGCGTTTCTGCTCGGTGGTGACTTCCTCGGTCATCATGTTTTCTTCACGGCTGATGGACAGCACGTTCAGATGGGCACCACTGGAACCGGCCACCACCAGCGTCGAGTCGGTCGCGTTCAAGGCGACATGCTCAAGGGAGCGGCCTTGTTCGTCGAGGACGATCGGTGTTTCGCCGTAAGGGTATTCAACGGCGGGCGAGATGGTCTTCTTGCCGTCCGGGTACGACACTTTATAGGTGTGGCGGAACACCAGGGACTGGCCGTTGGACAGGCCGAGGATCACCAGCGGGCTGCCGGGCTGGTCTTCACCAATGGAGGCGACTGTCACGCCCGCCGGCAACGGCAGGTCAACGCGCTTGAGTTCGGCACCCGTGTCAACGTTGAAGAACAGCGCCTGGCCCTTGTCGGAAACCCGCATGGCGACCTGGTTCTGTTCTTCCATGGAGATCATCAGCGGCTTGCCGGCATCCTGCAGCCAGGCAGGCGCGAGGGCCTCTTCCTTGGTCAGGTTGGCGCCGTGGAACAGCGGCGCGACCACGTAGGCGAGGAAGAAGAAGATCAAGGTGATCGCGCCCAGGACGGCAAGGCCGCCAATCAGCACGTACCAGCGGGTCAGGCGATCCTTGAGCGCGCGGATGCGGCGCTTGCGTTGCAGCTCAGGCGTATTGAAATCAATGCGCTTGGGGGGAGAAGTCGTCGTCATGGTGGAATTGGCCAGATCATTCATGCGCACACCCTAGCGATCCTGTATGACAGAAAGATGACAATGCAGTGACGCAAGAAATCCGCCGCGTAGCAGGGCTGGCAGCGGATTAAAAAATGGGGGGCGAGGTCCAGGTCTTACAGACCCCGCCGAGGCCTTGAACCGTGGGTAAACCGCGGTTCCAGGCAGGTTTACCGGCGGCTTATTTGCCACCTTCTTTCAGGCCCAGGTCAGCCAGTGCCTTGGCGGCAACTTTGGCTGGCAGCGGGATGTAGCCGTCTTTCACTACCACTTCCTGGCCCTGTTTGGACAGAACCAGCTTCACGAACTCGGCTTCCAGCGGGGCCAGAGGCTTGTTCGGGGCTTTGTTGACGTAGACGTAGAGGAAGCGCGACAGCGGGTATTTGCCGTTCAGGGCGTTTTCTTCGCTGTCTTCGATGAAGTCAGTGCTGCCTTTCTTGGCCAGGGCCACGGTTTTCACGCTGGCGGTTTTGTAACCGATGCCCGAGTAACCGATGCCGTTCAGCGAGGAGCTGATGGACTGCACAACCGACGCCGAACCAGGTTGTTCGTTCACGTTAGGCTTGTAGTCGCCTTTGCACAGGGCTTCTTCCTTGAAGTAGCCGTAGGTGCCGGATACCGAGTTGCGACCGAACAGTTGCACTGGCTTGTTGGCCAGGTCGCCGGTCACGCCCAGGTCGCCCCAGGTCTTGACGTCAGCCTTGGCGCCGCACAGACGAGTCGAGGAGAAGATCGCGTCGACTTGTTCCATGGTCAGGTGCTGGATCGGGTTGTCCTTGTGCACGAACACGGCCAGGGCATCCACGGCAACCGGGATCGCGGTTGGCTTGTAGCCGTACTTCTGCTCGAAGGCAGCCAGCTCGGTGTCCTTCATCTTGCGGCTCATCGGGCCCAGGTTGGAGGTGCCTTCAGTCAGTGCAGGAGGTGCAGTGGCGGAGCCGGCGGCCTGAATCTGGATGTTGACGTTCGGGTATTCCTTTTTGTAACCCTCAGCCCACAGGGTCATCAGGTTTGCCAGGGTATCGGAACCAACGCTGGACAGGTTGCCCGACACACCAGTGGTCTTCACGTAAGCCGGAATCGCCGGGTCAACACCAGCGGCTACCGCGTTAGCGGTCGCAACGCCAGCAGCGACAAAAGTCATTGCCGCCATCAAACGTTTCAGTTTCATGCCTTGCTCCTAGCAGATAGGGATAGTTGGATCGGGGCCAAGTATCGGTAGGCCGTGTGAACACTCTATGTCTGGAATATGACAATTAGATGAAAGGCCAGCATTTATGAAAAAGCTGACAGGAAGGAGAAACGCCAATAAATCCGGGGCTTGCGAGGAGGTTGGAGCGATTTCGTGGAAACAATCTGTAATCGTTGTAAGGCAAAATCTGTGGCGAGGGAGCTTGCTCCCGTTGGGTCGCGTAGCGGCCCCCAGAATGGAACCGCTGCGCAGTTCAACGGGAGCAAGCTCCCTCGCCACAAGGTTGTCCGGCAGTTTTCAAAAACGTGTCAGCGCCCGCGCTTCCACAGGTACCCACCCACCGCCATCCCCATCACGCACAGGGCAGCCACGTAGTAAGCAGGGCCCATCGGGCTTTCCTTCATCAGCAGCGACACCGCTAACGGCGTCAGGCCACCGAATACGGCGTAGGCGACGTTGTAGGAGAACGACAAACCGCTGAAACGCACCACCGGCGGGAACGCTTTCACCATGACATAGGGCACCACGCCAATGGTGCCTACAAACAGGCCGGTCAAGGCGTACAGCGGGAACAGCCAGTCCGGGTGAGCCATCAGGCTGTGATAGAGCGTCCAGGACGTTGCCAGCAACAAGGCACAACCGATGATCAGCACGCGCCCGGCACCAAAACGGTCGGCCAGGGCGCCGGAAGCAATACACCCCAGGCTCAGGGTGACGATGGCCAGGCTATTGGCCTGCAGCGCCACCGTTGGGCTGAAGTGGTAGATCGTTTGCAGCACGGTCGGCGTCATCAGGATAACCACGACCACACCGGCCGACAGCAGCCAGGTCAACAGCATCGACAGTACGATGGCGCCACGATGGTCACGCAACACCGCGCGCAACGGCAGCTCGGCCGCCAGGGTCTTGCGCTGCTGCATCTCGGCGAAGATCGGGGTTTCGTGCAGCCAGCGACGCAGGTACACCGACAACAGGCCGAACACACCCCCCAGCAGGAACGGAATGCGCCAGGCGTAATCCGACACCTGTTCCGGGCTGTAGAGCGTGTTGATGGCCGTGGCCACCAGCGAACCCAACAGAATGCCGGCCGTCAGGCCGCTGGTCAGGGTGCCGCAGGCATAACCGATGTGACGGGGCGGTACGTGCTCGGACACGAACACCCACGCGCCCGGCACTTCACCGCCAATCGCCGCGCCCTGGATCACGCGCATCAGCAGCAACAGGATCGGCGCCCACAGGCCGATCTGCGCGTAGGTCGGCAGCAGGCCCATGATCAGGGTCGGCACGGCCATCATGAAGATGCTCAGGGTGAACATCTTCTTGCGCCCCAGCAGGTCGCCGAAGTGCGCCATGATGATCCCGCCCAGCGGCCGCGCCAGGTAGCCGGCGGCGAAGATGCCGAAGGTCTGCATCATGCGCAGCCATTCGGGCATGTCCGCCGGGAAGAACAGCTTCCCGACTACCGTCGCAAAAAATACGAAGATGATGAAGTCGTAGAACTCCAGCGCCCCGCCCAAGGCAGACAGCGACAGGGTTTTGTAGTCGTTGCGGGTCAGCGGGCGCGAAGGTTGCGCACTGCTTGCGGGCACGGAGGACATGGCAAGGCTTCTCTTATAGTAGTCAGGACGGCAAGCCCGGGACTTGCGGCAGGCTTGGCAAGATAGCAAATCGCTTGAAAAAGCACAGCGTTGAGCCGTTAACAGTTCAGATCCGCGAAATATTTCCGCAGCAGACGTGCAATTAATATGAGCAGGAGCACAGTTGCCGGAAAAAGCCGCGATACAGCGTCTATTTACCGACCAAATGAGCGTCGGGAGGTCGTCGTGGCGCCGACGGCTCGATATACTCGGCCCTTGCAAGCGCCAGACCCGCATCCTTGAGGGGCTGCTGTGCCAAAACGCCGTTGGTTATACACCAGCCGATTTGGCAGAGTTTCCCTTTAGTACGCCTTACGAGAAACGCATCGAGCGGTGTATGTTGGTGCTGAAACGTTTTTCCAGAAGACGGCTATCCACTTGAAATACCCATGAAGCGTCACGGGTCAGAGGCACCGGCATGATCGAACTCGAACAAGAAGATCCTATCCCGCAAGGCGATCTCGCCCTGCAAATCACCGCACTCCCGCGTGAAACCAACGGTTTCGGCGACATCTTCGGCGGCTGGCTGGTCGCGCAGATGGACCTGGCCGGCACCGCCATGGCGAGCAAGGTTGCCGGTGGCCGCGTAGCCACCGTGGCGATTGATCGCATGGCATTCCTGGTGCCCGTGGCCGTCGGCGCGCAGTTGTCCTTCTACACCCAGGCCCTGGAAATCGGCCGCAGCTCGATCCAGATGATGGTCGAAGTGTGGAGCGACGACCCGCTGTCCAGCGAATGGCGCAAAGTCACCGAGGCGGTGTTTGTGTTCGTTGCCATCGATGGCAGCGGCCGCACCCGCTCGGTTCCGTCGCGGGCGCGTTAAACATCGCGACGTTTTGACGGTCCATTGCCCCATTGTCTGCCATTGAGAGCGCGCGCCTATGTCTACGCCCAACGTTGAAACCGTAAAACTGGATGAGCTGAACGCTTGGCGCATCCGCCACAACGGCGCCGAATTGGTGGTGGCCCAGCAAGGCGCGCACATCGTGAGTTACCAGCGCACCGGCGAGAAGCCGCTGATCTGGCCCAACGATCAGGTGCTGTTCAAGAAAGGCAAAGGCATTCGTACCGGCGTGCCGGTGTGCTGGCCGTGGTTTGGCGTATTCGACCGCAACCCGCAGAGCGTCAAGGCCATGTACCAGGGCGCCGAGCCGGCCGGTGCCCATGGTTTCGTGCGGACCGCTGACTGGACGTTGGCTGGCGTTGAGGCTGAAGGTACAGCGCTGAGGGTTGAGCTGGAGCTGCCGGTGCCTGAAGGTGGCTTCCCGGGTTGGCCGCATCAGGTCGACCTGAAGATGAGCATCCTGCTGGATGATCAACTGCACATCCGCCTGACCAGCCACAACCACGGCGCCGAGACCGTCAGCCTCAGCCAGGCGCTGCACAGCTATTTTGCGGTCAGCGATGTACGCAACGTGCAGGTCGACGGCCTGGACGGGCGGGACTATATCGATACCGCCGACGGCTGGACGCCAAAGCAGCAATCCGGGCTGCTGCACTTCACCGCCGAGACCGACCGCATCTACCTCGACACCCCGACTCAAGTGAACATCGTCGATAAAGACTGGCAGCGCCGCGTTCAGCTCACCAGCACAGGCTCGCGCTCGACGGTGATCTGGAACCCGTGGACCGAACGTGCCAAGGCTTTCAGCGACATGGCCGACGACGGCTGGCAGGGCATGTTGTGCATCGAGACCGCGAATGTGCTGGACGATGTGGTGACGCTGGCGCCGGGTGAAAGCCATACCCTGGGCGTGAGCATCAGCGGTATCGCCCTGTAACCCCAATCAAAAATGTGGGAGCGGGCTTGCTCGCGAATGCGGTGTTCCAGTTAGTGCATGTGCTGACTGACACACCGCATTCGCGAGCAAGCCCGCTCCCACATTAGGTTCTGCATCAGATCAGAGATCCGATTCCTTGACCGCCCGCACCTTCCCCGCATCCAACGCATACGCCGCATCGGCCAGGTCATTGTTGACCTTCTCCACCTTCAGCGTGCCCGTCACCCACAGCGGCGTGTAGATGTCATCCAGCTTCAAGCCCTTGGGATAACGCACCAGCACCAACTGGTTGGGCGGCGGTGGCGGCACGTGGATGCAGGCGCCCGGATAAGGCACCAGGAAGAACAGCGTGCTGCGACCCTTGGCGTCGGTTTCCAGCGGCACGGGGTAGCCGCCAATGCGAATATTCTTGCCGTTCATGGCAGCCACCGTCTTGGTGGAATACATAACCGCCGGCAAACCCTTGCTCTGCTTCAGGCCACCCTTTGCGGTGAACGTGCCTTGGGCTTCCGGGGAGTTGTGGTCGATTTCCGGCATTTCTTCGAGGGCTTTCTGGTCCGACTTGGGCATCAGTTCCAGCCAGTCGGTTTCCGGCAGTTCGCCAGCGTGGGCCAACCCGGTGCATAGAAGAAGGGATAACAGAAGACGGCGCATGGAGAGGCTCGGCAAGGATTACAGTGCCGGCATTCTAGCCCTCTGCGCCTGCGCAGCGCAGAGGGCTTGGTCGCTAAATTACTTCTTTTTCAGCAGACCGTAGATCACCAGCAGCACCACGGCACCCACCAGCGCACCAATGAAGCCTGCGCCCTGGCCCGCCTGATAGATACCCAGTGCCTGGCCACCATAGGTCGCAACCAGCGAACCGGCGATACCCAGCAGGATGGTCATGATCCAGCCCATGCTGTCGTCGCCTGGCTTCAGGAAACGCGCCAGCAGGCCGACGATCAAACCGATAAAGATGGTCCCAATGATACCCATGGCATTTCCCTCTGATTGAAGTGAATTCAGTCAAAGCCTAGTCAGACTTTGGCTTCCTGCAATCAGAGGGTGGCGGGTACCAATGGTTCCGCCCGGCCTTGGGTTATTGCTCGGCGATCAGCGCTTCGACCTTGAGGATCTGCGCTTGCAGCGTCGCGCGATCCTTGCAGCGCAGGTTGGCGTGGCCGACCTTGCGCCCGGCCTTGAACGCCTTGCCGTAGTGATGCAGATGGCAGTCATCAATCGCGATCACGCGATCAACCGGCGGCACCACGCCGATGAAGTTGAGCATGGCGCTCTCGCCGACTTTTGCCGTGGAGCCCAATGGCAAGCCCGCTACCGCCCGCAGGTGGTTTTCGAACTGGCTGCACTCGGCGCCTTCGGTGGTCCAGTGCCCGGAGTTGTGCACGCGCGGGGCGATTTCGTTGGCCTTGAGGCCACCGTCGACTTCAAAGAACTCGAACGCCATCACGCCGACGTAATCCAGTTGCTTCAGCACACGGCTCGAATAATCTTCGGCCAGGGCTTGCAGCGGGTGGTCAGTGCTGGCCACGGACAGTTTGAGGATGCCGCTGTCGTGGGTGTTGTGCACCAGCGGGTAGAAACGCGTTTCGCCATCGCGGGCACGCACGGCAATCAGCGAGACTTCACCGGTGAACGGCACGAAACCTTCCAGCAGGCAGCCGACGCTGCCCAGTTCGGCGAAGGTACCGACCACGTCGGCGGCGGTGCGCAGGACTTTCTGGCCCTTGCCGTCGTAACCCAGGGTGCGGGTCTTCAACACGGCCGGCAGGCCGATGGAGGCGACTGCGGCGTCCAGGTCAGCCTGGGACTGGATGTCGGCGAAAGCCGGTGTCGGGATGCCCAGGTCCTTGAACATGCTCTTCTCGAACCAGCGGTCACGAGCGATGCGCAAGGCTTCGGCGCTCGGGTATACCGGCACGAACTGCGACAGGAAGGCCACGGTTTCAGCCGGGACGCTTTCAAACTCGAAGGTCACCAGGTCGACTTCATCGGCCAGTTGGCGCAGGTGATCCGGGTCGCTGTAGTCCGCACGCAGGTGTTCACCCAGGGCAGCTGCACAGGCATCTGGTGCCGGATCCAGGAAAGCGAAGTTCATCCCCAGCGGCGTACCCGCCAGGGCCAGCATGCGGCCCAGTTGGCCGCCACCGATTACACCGATTTTCATCAATCAACCACCTCAGGCAATGCGTGGGTCTGGATTGTCCAGGACGCTGTCTGTCTGCTCAGCACGGAATTTTTTCAGCGCCGCGTGGAACTGCGGGTGCTTGGCGCCGAGGATGCTGGCGGACAACAAGGCAGCGTTGATCGCGCCGGCCTTGCCGATCGCCAGGGTGGCCACCGGAATACCGGCGGGCATCTGCACGATGGACAACAGCGAATCCACGCCCGAGAGCATCGACGACTGCACCGGTACGCCCAGCACTGGCAGGTGAGTCTTGGCTGCACACATGCCTGGCAGGTGAGCTGCGCCGCCGGCACCGGCGATGATTACCTCGATGCCACGGGATTCTGCTTCATCGGCATACTGGAACAGCAAATCCGGAGTGCGGTGGGCGGAAACCACCTTCACTTCGTAGGGAATGCCGAGTTTTTCCAGCATATCGGCGGTGTGGCTAAGGGTGGACCAATCGGACTTGGAGCCCATGATCACGCCAACCAATGCACTCATCGTCGTGCCTCTTCTCTCTGGGCGCCCGCAGGCGCGTCAAAAAACAACAAGCCACGCGGGAAATCCAGCGTGGCTTGTTGTACGAATTAAGGCCGGTTGGACCGGCCGAAGGCCGCGCAGTATACCGTAATAACGCAGATAAACAGCCCCTGGAATGACCATCTGTCTTACACCGCAAACAGGCGGTTTTATTGACTTCCAGGTCAGCGAACACACCAGAAAACTAATGTGGGAGCGGGCTTGCTCGCGAATGCGGTGGATCAGCCACAGATGGGTTGACTGACACTACGCTTTCGCGAGCAAGCCCGCTCCCACATTTGATCTGTGTGGGCTCAGGTGTTCTGCGCCGCGCCGCCTTCCAGCTTGCGCCACAACAACCGCACGTTCGCCTTGCGCACCAACGCACAGCGATACAACCGGATCTCCAGCGGCACATGCCATTGCGGGCCGCCGCACACCACCAGTTCACCCCGGGCCAGCTCGGCGCGCACGCTCAACTGCGGCACCCAGGCAATGCCCAAGCCCTCAAGGGCCATGCTTTTCAGGCTGTCGGCCATGGCCGTTTCGTAAATCGTGGTAAAGCGCAGCGCCCGCTGGCGCAGCAGCAGGTTTACCGAGCGCCCCAGGAAAGCTCCGGCGCTGTAGGCCAGCAGCGGCACGCTGCCCTCGCCTTCCAGGTCGAACAACGGCTTGCCGTCGGCATCGGCGGCGCACACCGGCAGCATCTCGGTGTTGCCCAGGTGCAGCGACGGGAAGATCTCCGGGTCCATCTGCATCGCCGCATCCGGGTCGTAGAACGCCAGCATCAAATCGCAACCGCCTTCACGCAGCGCATGCACGGCGTCGCCCACGTTGGTGGCGACCAACCGCGTGGCGATGTTCAGCCCTTCGTTGCGCAACTGCGCGATCCAGCGCGGGAAGAAACCCAGGGCCAGGGAGTGCGCCGCCGCCACTTGCATGACTTCGCCCTGCCCGCCTTCCAGGTGATGCAGGTGGCGCAGCACCTCGCCGAGTTGCTCGACCACGGTCCGCGCGGTGACCAGGAACAACTGCCCCGCCGCCGTCAGTTCGACCGGCGTGCGCGAGCGATTGACCAGGGTCAGCCCCAGCGCCGCCTCCAGGCTGCGGATGCGCCGACTGAACGCCGGCTGGGTGACGAAGCGCCGCTCAGCCGCCTGGGAGAAGCTGCGGGTGGCAGCCAGGGCGCTAAAGTCTTCCAGCCATTTGCTTTCAAGGTTCATCACATCCTCCCGGGGCACGCACCATTTTGGCACACACGTCCGTCATGGTAACGGGGTCACACCGACATTATGCCGTTTATGCATAGGCCAGTGTTTAACAGCATTGGCCCAAAATCTCCTGCAAGCCTAGCATTCACAGCGTTCCGGCCTAGCCCGGGTCCATATCGAGATGATTTCCGTCATGTCCTCCGCTGCATCTTTCCGCACAGAAAAAGACCTGCTTGGCGTACTCGAAGTACCCGCTCAAGCGTATTACGGCATCCAGACCCTGCGAGCGGTGAACAACTTCCGTCTCTCGGGCGTTCCGATTTCGCATTACCCGAAATTGGTGGTCGGCCTGGCAATGGTCAAGCAGGCAGCTGCTGACGCCAACCGCGAGCTGGGCCAACTCAGCGAAGCCAAGCACGCTGCCATCAGCGAAGCCTGTGCCCGTCTGATCCGCGGCGATTTCCACGAAGAGTTCGTGGTGGACATGATTCAAGGCGGCGCTGGCACTTCAACCAACATGAATGCCAACGAAGTCATCGCCAACATCGCGCTGGAGGCCATGGGCCACAGCAAGGGCGAATACCAATACCTGCACCCCAACAACGACGTGAACATGGCGCAGTCGACCAACGACGCCTACCCGACCGCGATCCGCCTGGGTCTGCTGCTGGGCCACGACGCGCTGTTGGCCAGCCTCGACAGCCTGATCCAGGCGTTCGCTGCCAAGGGTGAAGAATTCAGCCACGTCCTGAAAATGGGCCGTACCCAGCTGCAAGACGCCGTGCCGATGACCCTCGGCCAGGAATTCCGTGCCTTCGCCACCACCCTCGGTGAAGACCTGGCCCGCCTGAAGACCCTGGCGCCTGAGCTGCTGACCGAAGTGAACCTGGGCGGCACCGCCATCGGTACCGGCATCAACGCCGACCCGCGTTACCAGGCCCTGGCCGTCCAGCGCCTGGCGACCATCAGCGGCCAGCCGCTGGTACCGGCTGCCGACCTGATCGAAGCCACCTCCGACATGGGCGCTTTCGTGCTGTTCTCCGGCATGCTCAAGCGTACCGCGGTGAAGCTGTCGAAGATCTGCAACGACCTGCGCCTGCTGTCCAGCGGCCCGCGCACCGGCATCAACGAAATCAACCTGCCGGCGCGTCAGCCAGGCAGCTCGATCATGCCCGGCAAGGTCAACCCGGTGATCCCGGAAGCCGTGAACCAGGTGGCGTTCCAAATCATCGGTAACGATTTGGCGCTGACCATCGCGGCCGAAGGCGGCCAGCTGCAACTGAACGTGATGGAGCCGCTGATCGCCTACAAGATCTTCGACTCGATCCGCCTGTTGCAACGCGCCATGGACATGCTGCGCGAGCACTGCATCGTCGGCATCACTGCCAACGAAGCCCGCTGCCGCGAGCTGGTGGAACACTCCATCGGCCTGGTCACCGCGCTGAACCCGTACATCGGCTATGAAAACGCCACCCGCATCGCCCGTATCGCCCTTGAAAGCGGCCGCGGCGTGCTGGAACTGGTGCGCGAAGAAGGCTTGCTCGACGACGCCATGCTCGACGACATCCTGCGCCCCGAAAACATGATTGCCCCACGCTTGGTGCCTCTGAAGGCCTAAGCGTTTGTTGCACCGCTCACCAGGTTGAGGGACTAGACACCTCTCACCTTTTGAGGGCCTGAAGGCTCGTTCTTCAGGCCCTTTTTTTTGCCTCAAGGTTGTGAAATGACGCCAATAAAAACTCCAAGATCGCCCAACAAACCCGCCTTGCCCGTAACGCCTTGGCTGAAACCTTTAATCGCCTCGTGCAGACGGATCACCCACTCCTAGGTATAGTGCCGCCCCTCTTCGCGTCAGCGGTCGTCGGTAACGAGACCCTGGGAAGCGCGAAACCGCATGAATAACAACACCCGCAAAAGGATTGGGGTCGAAGCGTCGTGCACTGCCTGGTGCCGAGCGATGCGTCGGACCGTCCTGCGTTTGCCATTAGAAAAATCAGCGAGGAACACTCCATGCTAGAAGTCATCAACGACTTCCTCTCAGGGAAAGTATTGATCGTGCTCATTGTCGGGCTCGGTGGTTACTTCACGATCCGCTCGCGTTTCGTTCAGTTGCGTCACTTTTTCCACATGTTTTCGGTGTTTCGCGACAGCCTGAAAAGCAGCGCCGGCCAGCTCAGTTCGTTCCAGGCGCTGATGCTCAGCCTCGCCGGGCGCGTGGGTGCCGGCAACATCGCAGGCGTCGGCATTGCCGTGACCCTGGGTGGCCCGGGCGCCGTATTCTGGATGTGGGTCACCGCACTGGTGGGCATGTCTTCGAGCTTTATCGAGTGCTCCCTCGGCCAACTGTACAAACGCACCGACGCTGAAGGCACCTACCGTGGTGGCCCGGCGTATTACATCCAGCACGGCCTGCACAAACGCTGGCTGGGCATGGTGATGGCGTTCCTGCTGCTGGTGACTTTCGGCTTCGCCTTCAATGGCCTGCAAGCCCACGCCGTCACCCACTCGCTGAACAACGCGTTTGGCCTCGACACCACCTACACCGGCCTGGCCCTGGCGGTGTTGCTGGGCCTGGTGTTCATCGGCGGGATCAAGCGTATCGCCTCGATCGCCGACCTGCTGGTACCGGTCAAGACCCTGGTCTACATCGCGGTGACCCTGTACGTGATCGTGCTGCAATTCGACCACGTGCCGGCCATGCTCGCGACCATCGTCAAGAGCGCTTTCGGCCTCGACCAGGCCTTCGGTGGCCTGGTGGGCAGCGCGATCATCATGGGTGTGAAACGCGGCGTGTTCGCCAACGAAGCCGGCCTGGGCAGTGCGCCTAACGTGGCGGCAGTCGCCTCGGTTGAACACCCGATCGCCCAAGGCGTGGTTCAGGCGTTCAGCGTGTTCCTCGACACCTTCGTCATCTGCACCTGCACCGCGCTGCTGATCCTGCTCTCGGGCTTCTACACCCCGGGCTTTGAAGGCGACGGCATTGCCCTGACCCAGAACTCCCTGGCGGCGGTGGTGGGTGACTGGGGCCGGATGTTCATCTCGGTGGCCCTGGCGTTGTTCGTGTTCACCTCGATCATGTACAACTACTACCTCGGCGAGAGCAACCTGCGCTTCATCGTAGGCGACAACCGCAAGGTGCTGATGGGCTACCGCGCGCTGGTGCTGGTGCTGATTTTCTGGGGTTCCATCGAGAACCTGAGCACCGTGTTTGCCTTCGCCGACATCACCATGACCATGCTGGCGTTCGTCAACCTGTTCGCCCTGGCGTTCCTGTTCAAGATCGCCATGCGCATCCTGAATGACTACGACGGCCAGCGTGCTGCGGGCATCAAGACCCCGGTGTTTGATTCCAGCAAGTTCCCGGACCTGGACCTGGACCGCAAGGCCTGGCCGGCAAATCCGGTGAAGCCTGAGCCAGCCGCTCAAGCGACCGCAGAACTGAACGCTCAAGCGCAACGCTAAACCTAGATAGATGACACGCCGCCCGGCCTTGGGCATGCTCTGGGCCCGGCGGCGTTTTTCGTTCAGGAGATTCTTCAATGCAACCAGCCAACAACGTCATGGTGCTCTACACCGGCGGCACCATCGGCATGCAGGCCAGCGCCAACGGCCTGGCCCCCGCTTCGGGGTTTGAAGCGCGCATGAGCGAAGCCCTCGCCCAACTGAATATGCCAGCCTGGCGCTTTCGGGAAATGTCCCCGCTGATCGACAGTGCGAACATGACCCCCGCCTATTGGCAGCGCCTGCGCGCCGCCGTGGTTGAGGCGGTGGACGAGGGTTGCGACGCCGTACTGGTGCTGCACGGCACCGACACCCTGGCCTACAGCGCCGCGGCCATGAGTTTCCAACTGCTGGGCCTGCCCGCGCCGGTGCTGTTTACCGGCTCGATGCTGCCGGCCGGTGTGCCCGACAGCGATGCCTGGGAAAACGTCAGCGGTGCGTTGGCAGCCCTGGGCCAAGGCCTGGCGCCTGGCGTGCAACTGTACTTCCACGGTGCACTGATGGCCCCGACCCGTTGCGCGAAAATCCGCAGTTTTGGTCGCCATCCGTTTGCCGCGTTGCAGCGTAACGGCGGCGTCGCCCAAGCCGAGTTGGTTCCGGCGGCGCTGCATTACCGCCAGGCCAAGGCGCTGGCCAATGTGGGTGTGCTGCCACTGGTGCCGGGCATCGCCGCCGCGCAATTGGACGCGTTGATCGACAGCGGCATCCAGGCGCTGGTGCTGGAATGCTTCGGCAGCGGCACCGGGCCGAGCGACAACCCACAGTTCCTCGCCAGCCTGCAGCGCGCGCAGGATAACGGCGTGGTCGTGGTGGCAATCACCCAATGCCATGAAGGCGGTGTGGAGCTGGACGTGTACGAAGCCGGCAGCCGCTTGCGGGGCGTCGGGGTGTTGTCAGGTGGCGGGATGACCCGTGAAGCCGCGTTCGGCAAGCTCAATGCGTTGATCGGCGCCGGGCTGGACAACGCCGAAATCCGCCGCCTGGTCGAACTCGACCTGTGCGGCGAACTGAGCTGACCGGCATATAACTTGCTCCTCTTCCAGCCATCCCCTGGCTGGAAGCACCCATGTTGCACTCCCACCTCACCACCCTCAATGCCGTCTCGTTGGTGCTCAATACCTTCAAGGCCGAAGGCCAACCCGCCGAGGCCTTGCTGGCCGGCAGCGGTATTTGCGCGGCGGACTTGAGCCGCGCCGACACCCGCATCACCACCAACCAGGAGATGCGCGTGTGCGCCAACGCCGTGGCCCTGCGCCGGGATATCGGCCTGGAGCTGGGCCGGCAAATGCACGTTTCTTCCTATGGCATGCTCGGTTACGCACTGCTCACCAGTGCCACCTTCGGTGACGCTTTGCGCCTGGCGCTGCGGTATCCGGCGCTGCTGGGAACACTTTTCGAGCTGGACCTTGAGGAAGACGGCACGCGCATCTGGTTCAGCGCCGCGGATTACCGGGAAAATCCGGCGCTGGAAACGTTCAACGTCGAACTCTGCCTGGCCTCGTTGAAGGTGATCTGCGACGACCTGCTGGGGCATGCCCTGCCGCTGTTGGGGGCGCGCTTTGAACACGACGCCCCGGATTACCGCGCACGGTACGCCGAAATCTTTGCCTGCCCGCTGCAATTCGGCGCCATCGCCAACGCGTTTGCCTTCGACCGAAGCTGGCTGGACCAGCCCCTGCCATTAGCCGACGCCGTCACCCACCAGGCCATGGCCGAGCGCTGCCGCAAGCAAAACACCGAGTTCACCGGGCGCCAGGCCTGGCTGGGCAAGATTCGCCACCTGCTCGCCAGCCAACTCAGCGCCGCGCCGGGCCTCGACGGCCTGGCCGAGCAGATGAACTGCTCCCCGCGCACGCTACGCCGGCACCTGCATGACTTGGGCTGCAGCTATCAGGAGTTGCTGGACGAGCTACGCTTCGAGCGGGCCAAGCGATTGCTGGGCGAGGATGAGCTGCCCATTTACCGAATTGCCGAGGCGCTGGGCTTCAGCGAAACCGCGAGTTTCCGTCACGCCTTTGTTCGCTGGAGCGGCGTCGCACCCAGCCAGTTCCGCCCCTGAAGCCACTTGCTGGGGCACGGCCGCGCCATTTCGGGGCGAATTGCGGTCACACACTTTGGCCATATTTATCCCCTTTTGGCCGCTCCTGCCATTCTCATTAATCCCACCCGCCGCAAGACTGGACTCACCGATTCAGCCTGCGGAGAACAACAATATGCTGACGATCTACTCGGACGATCACCACCTGCACCATGGCCGGTGCGAGTTGATGGACGGGCAACTGATGCCCTGTTTTGAAATGCCCTCGCGCGCCGACCATGTGTTGCAACGGGTCAAGGACCGCGAACTGGGCCCGGTGCAAGCGCCTGAGGATTTTGGCCTGGCGCCGCTGCAACGTATTCACAGCCCCGCGTACCTGGACTTCTTCAAAGGCGCCTGGCAACGCTGGACGGCATTTGGCCAGGACGGAGACTTGCTGCCCTACACCTGGCCCGCACGCACCTTGCGCCGGGTCATCCCCACCAGCCTGCACGGCCAGCTCGGCTATTACAGTTTCGATGGCGGCGCGCCGATCACCGCCGGTACCTGGCAAGCGGCCTACAGCGCGGCGCAAGTTGCACTCACCGCGCAACAGGCGATCCAGCAAGGCGCCCGCAGTGCCTTCGCCCTGTGCCGTCCGCCCGGGCACCACGCCGCCAGCGACTTGATGGGCGGATATTGCTACCTCAACAACGCGGCGATCGCAGCCCAGGCGTTTCTCGACCAGGGCCACACAAAGGTGGCCATCCTTGACGTGGACTACCACCACGGCAACGGTACCCAGTCGATTTTCTACGAGCGCGACGATGTGCTGTTCACCTCGATCCACGGCCATCCGGAGGCGGAATTTCCGTTCTTCCTGGGCTACGCCGACGAGTTGGGCGAAGGCGCCGGTGAAGGTTTCAACTTCAATTACCCGCTGCCCGCAGGTTCTGGCTGGGATCGCTGGAGCGCCGCGCTGGAGCAGGCCTGCGGGGATATCGAGCGCTACGGCGCCGACATCATCGTGGTCTCGCTGGGCGTCGACACCTTCAAGGACGACCCGATCTCCCAGTTCAAGCTCGACAGCCCCGACTACCTGGCGATGGGCGCGCGAATCGCCCGCCTCGGCAAACCGACGCTGTTTGTGATGGAAGGCGGCTACGCCGTGGAAGAAATCGGCATCAATGCCGTCAACGTTCTCGAAGGTTTTGAGGGATTCGCCCAATGAACATGCTCAAGCATCTCGTCCTCTGCGCCGCCGTGCTGAGCGGGGCCGCGCACGCCGAAGAAAGAACCCTGCGGGTCTACAACTGGTTCGACTACATCACGCCCAAGGCCCTGGAAGATTTCAAGGCGCAGAACCCCAGCGTCAAGCTGGTCTACGACATCTTCGACACCAACGAAGCCCTGGAGGCCAAGCTGCTGACCGGCAACTCCGGCTATGACGTGGTGGTGCCGTCCAACGTGTTCCTGGCCAAGCAGATCGAAGCCTCGGTGTTCCAGCCGCTGGACCGCAGCAAACTGCCCAACTGGAACCACCTCGATCCCAAGTTGATGAAGCTGATCGAGGCCAACGACCCCGGCAATAAATTCGCCGTGCCCTACATGTACGGCACCATCCTGATCGGCTTCAACCCGGACAAGGTCAAGGCCGCGCTGGGGGCCAACGCCCCCGTGGACAGCTGGGACCTGATCTTCAACGTCGAGAACATCAGCAAGCTCAAGCAATGCGGCGTGGCGCTGCTGGATTCGCCGTCGGAAATCCTGCCCCTGGCCTTGCAACACCTGGGCCTGGACCCCAACAGCAGCAACCCGGCGGACTATGTCAAAGCCGAAGCACTGCTGATGAAGATCCGCCCGTACATCACCTATTTCCACTCGTCCAAGTACATGGCTGACATTGCCAACGGCGACATCTGCGTGGCGGTCGGCTATTCCGGCAGCTTCTCCCAGGCCGCCAACCGCGCCAAGGAAGCCAAGAACGGTGTGACCGTGGACATGCGCCTGCCGAAAGAAGGTGCGCCAATCTGGTTCGATATGCTCGCGATCCCCAAAGGAGCCAAGGACCCGGAAGACGCCTACGCCTTTATCAACTACCTGCTGCAACCGGGCGTGATCGCGCCGATCAGCGATTTTGTCGGTTACCCCAACCCCAACAAGGACGCCACCGGGTTGGTGGATCCGGCGATTCGCAACAACCCCAACCTGTACCCGACCGAGGCGGCCATGACCACGCTGTATACCCTCAAGCCCCTGGGACGTGACGCCGAACGAGCCAGGACCCGCGCCTGGACCAAGATCAAGTCCGGCACCTGATCGGTTGCCGCCGGTTGCGCCTCAGTGCGCAACTGGCGCTTGCCAAACCTGGCCCAAGCGCTTCAACGCCTGGCTGATCTGCGCCTCGGGCACGGCAGCAAACCCCAACACCAATCCGGCACGCTGATCCTGCGGCGTGAGTGACTCCGGCAGCCAATAGCTGCTCAAGCCATTGACCTCCACACCCACCGCCGCCGCCTGTTGGATCAGCGCCTGTTCCCGCGCCAGGCTGTCGACCCGAACGGTCAGGTGCAGCCCGGCCGCCACCGACGGCAGGCGGCCAACGCCTTCAATGTCGGCGGGCCATTCGGCCAATAGCGCATTGAGCCGGCTCTGCGCGGCGCGGCGCATGCGGCGTACATGGCGCTGGAAATGCCCGGTCGCCATGAACTCCGCCATCACCGCCTGAGTGCTGACTTCCGAGTGGCGCACGTCCACCGCGCGGCGCCGGGCAAAGGCCTGGACCAGGCCGACCGGCAACACCAGGTAACCCAGGCGCAGCGCCGGAAAGGCCACCTTGCCGAAGGTCCCGACATACAGCACCCGCCCCGTACGATCGAGGGCCGCCAGTGGCGCCAGGGGCGCGCCGCTGTAGCGGTACTCACCGTCGTAGTCATCCTCGACGATCCAGCCGCCCGTACGCTCGGCCCAGGCCAGCAGTTCCAGGCGCCGGGCCAGGCTCATCACCACGCCGGTGGGGTATTGATGGGACGGGGTGACGTAGGCCAGGCGGCAACCGCCGAGGCGGTTCAAGGCAGCGCAGTCGATGCCCTCGCTGTCCACCGTCACGCCATGCAATTGGCCGCCCGCCACCGCGAACGCATGGCCTGCTGCCCGATACCCCGGATTCTCGATGGCAACCTCATCGCCGGGCTCCACCAGCAGCTGTGCACAAAGGCTGATTGCCTGCTGCGCGCCACTGGTGATCACTATTTGCTCAGCCGTGCACTGCATACCGCGAGAACTGCGTAGATAGGCCGCAATCAATCCACGCAGGCGCGCGTCGCCCGCCGGGTCGCCATAACACAGTTGCTGCAAGTCCGGCTTGCGCCAGAAAGCCGCATTCAGCTTGGCCCACACGTCAAACGGGAACAGATCGAAAGCCGGTACGCCCACCCTGAAAGCCCTCGGCGGACCACTGGGCGGAAGCGCCAAATGATTGTTTTCCACCCGCGCCAGCGCACCGCTGTGGATAACTTGACTGGACGAAAACACAGGTAAATCCGGCCGATTTGTGGATAAACCTGGGGGTAAGCCTGTTGATAACCCTGTGGACACTTTTGTGGATAGTTTTTTTGCGGGCGTCGACGTCTGCGGCAATTGCGCCACATAGGTGCCATCACCCACGCGGCCTTCGATAAATCCTTCGGCATACAGTTGGTCGTAAGCGCGAACCACACTGTTGCGCGAGATCGACAGCGCGGCCGCCAGGTCACGGCTGGCGGGGAGCCGGGTGCCACTGACCAACCGGCCATCCAGTACTCGCTGGCGCAGCGCCTGATAGAGCTGGCGGGTGAGTCCCTGGCGGCGGTCCAACTCGATACCCGCCGGGTTGAACGAGAGCGGTGGTTCTAACGCAGGCATGGAATTGGACCTATAAAATTGACTGTAGATGGCTCTTACAACGAACCAATAGCCTGCCTAGGATGCAGGCATTCGCCAAGGAAAATCTTCATGTACACACCACGCGCCTTTGCCCTCGATGACTTGCCCGAAATCCAGCAACTGATCCAGCACACGCGCCTGGCGCAACTGGTGACCTTGGGCGAACAAGGCCTGCAAGCCAGCCATTTGCCGCTGCTGCTCAACCCGGATGAAGGGCCCAACGGCACCCTTTACGGGCACATGGCCAAGGCCAATCGCCAATGGCAGGACCTGCAAAATGGCGGCGAGGCCCTGGTGATTTTTGCCGGGGCCGAGGCCTACGTCAGTCCGTCGTTCTACCCGGCCAAGGCCGAACACGGCAAAGTGGTGCCGACCTGGAATTACATCGCGGTACACGCCTACGGCACCGGCGAAGTGTTCACCGAAGCCGAGCGCCTGCTCGAACTGGTCAGCGCCCTCACCGACCGCCATGAAGGCAATCGCGCCCAACCCTGGAAAGTCAGCGACGCCCCGGCCGACTACATCGACGGCATGCTCAAGGCCATTGTCGGCTTTGCCCTGCCGATCCAGCGCCTGGAAGGCAAACGCAAACTCAGCCAGAACCGCAGCCCGGCGGACATCGCCGGTGTTCGCGACGGCCTGGCCGCCAGCACCGACGTACGCGACCAGACCCTCGCCCGCTTTATTCCCAAGGAGCCATCATGAGCCAGATCGAAATCCGCCAGGTCAGCGCCGCCGACCACGCCGCTTGGTTGCCCCTGTGGCAAGCCTACTTGCGCTTCTACAACACCGAGCTGCCCGACGCCGTCAGCCAGAACACCTGGCAACGCTTGATCGACGCCAATGAGCCGACCCACTCGGCCCTGGCCTGGCAGGACGGCAAGGCCGTAGGCATGGTCAATTTCATCTACCACCGTTCCAACTGGAGCATCGAGAACTCCTGCTACCTGCAGGATTTGCTGGTAGATCCGGCCCAGCGCGGCACCGGCGTCGGCCGCAAGCTGATCGAATTCGTCTACGCCACCGCCAAGGCCGACGGTTGCTGCAAGGTCCACTGGCTGACCCACGAGACCAACGCCACCGCCATCCAGCTGTACGAACGCATCGCCGAACGCCCTGGTTTTATCCAGTTTCGCAAAGGTCTTTAAGGAGAAGCACAGCATGACGACATCATTGGCCGACTGGAAAGGTGTCCCGGCGCCCACCGTCACCCTTATCGAAGGGCGCTTCGTGCGCCTGGAAAAACTCGACCCGGCCCGCCACGGCGATGACCTGTTCAACGCCCTGCAAGGCCCCGGCGCGGATCCGAAGCTGTGGGACTATTTGCCTTACGGCCCATTCCCCGAGCGCGCCGCCTTCGATGCCTGGCTGAACAACCACGCGTCCCACAGCGACCCGTACTTCTTCAGTGTGATCGACAAGGCCAGCGGCGAGGTGCAAGGCATCCTCAGCCTGATGTCCATCGTGCCCGAGCAAGGCCGCATTGAAATCGGCCACGTGACCTTCGGCGCCCCGATGCAACGTTCACCGAAAAGCACCGAGGCGGTGTACCTGCTGGCCAGGCACTCGTTCGAGCTGGGCAATCGTCGCCTGGAGTGGAAGTGCAACAACGCCAACGCCCGCTCCAAAAACGCCGCCGAGCGTTTGGGTTTCAGTTTTGAAGGGGTGTTTCGCCAGCACACCGTGGTCAAGGGCCGCAACCGGGATACGGCGTGGTACTCGATCCTGGATGGGGAATGGCCGGCGATTGGGGCGGGGTTTGAGCGGTGGCTGTCAGATGCCAACCAGACCGGTTCGGGACAGTTGAAAACGCTGGTGGAGTGCCGTACCTAAGCCACCCTGCCACCCCCTGACAAATGTGGGAGCGGGCTTGCTCGCGAAAGCGGTGTATCAGTCACGAATGTATCAGCTGACCCACCGTCATCGCGGGCAAGCCCGGCTCCCACATTGTATCTTCAGCGTATCCGGGCCTTGTGCTCAGCCGAGGCGAATAGGCGAGCATCTATAGATCAAACACCACGCCATCGCCTTTTCCTACAAGCTTCTGCGAACCTTCACAACTCCCATCTTCAACCCAAACGGCCTGAACACTGCGTTCAACGACTTCAGCGTCTGATTGCCCTCGCCATGTTCGATATGTACCAGCGTGCGTACGGAGATTTTGCACATCTTGGCAAACTGGCTCTGATGCAGCCCAGTGACTTCCGTTCGCAGCCGGCGTACCGCCTCGGCTATTTCCAGCGTTCCCTCGGCCAATGCATCCTGAATGCTTTCGATCAACCGGGTTCGTTCTTCAACCGTCAGGCTCATTTCAATCCCCGTCACCTCCTCGCCATCATTCTGTAAAAAACCTCCGCTATACAGGTCGACTCTTTTCCAAAAACAAGGTCGCCCGCCATGCCCCCTTCGCCCCAGCGCCTTGCGCTCACTCTCGGCCTGCTGGTCAGCAGCGGTTTTGTCGATGCGGCGCCCACGCCAACCAAGACGCTGCAGATCGACACGCCCACCACCACCGGGCAAACCCTGGGTGGCAGTGACTCGTTGACGATTTCGGCACCGGGCAGTATCACCACCTCCAAAGTCGCGGTGACCTTGAAGGACGGCACCACCGGTAATGGCGTGGTGATCGACAACTCCGGCAGCATTACCTCCACGGGTGGCCGGGCCATCGACAGCAGCGGCAGCCTCACCGGTACGCGCAACTACAGCATCTACAACCGCGCCGGCGGCGTGATCCAGGGCGCCAACGACGCGCTGCGCATCGACAGCAATTTCGCCAGCGGCAGCCTGTTGATCGACAACAGCGGCACCATTCGCTCCGCCACCGGCCAAGGGCTGGACCTGGATGCGATCCGCAGCTCCAACGTCACCACCACTATCATCAACCGCCAAGGCGGGCTGATTCGCGGCGACGCCAGCGACGGCATGAAGACCGGCGGCAACGCTACGATCACCAACTACGGCGAGATTTCCACCGGCGACACCCACTCGCGCGATGACAAATTCGACGGCGTCGACATCGACTCCGCTACTGGCGTGACCGTCACCAACTACGGCCTCATCTCCGGCGGCCGCCACGGCATCACCACCGACCTGGGCGCCACGCTGACCAACTACGGCACGGTAATCGGCCGCAACGGCTCGGGCTTTGGTTCCGACGGCGATGGCACGGTGATCAACCACGGCACTATTACCGGCGCATTTTCCGGACTGCAGCCGGACGGCGATGGTGACGGCGTGGACATCGACAAGATTGCCCACATCGAAAACTACGGAGTCATCCAGGGCGTCGGCGCCGGCGGTGTCGACAAGAACGGCTTTGCCAACGGCAGCGAAGGCATCGCCCTCGGTGGTGGCTATGTGTTCAACGGCGTGGGTGCATTGGTAAGCGGTGCCAACAACGCGGTGCTGGTGGACGACGGCAGCGACGGCCCGGGACTTGCTGCAACCACCCTGATCAACCATGGCACCATTCAGGGCCTGAACGGCTTCGGCGTGAAGTTCGTCGGCGAGTTTGCCGACACGGTGGTCAACGCCGGCTTGATCAGCGGCAGCAACGGCCTGGCCCTGGATTTGGGCGGCGGCGATGACACGCTGACCCTGCTCGGCGGCAGCCGCTTTGTCGGCGTGGTGGATGGCGGCACCGGATATGACCGCGTGATCATGGACGACGCCGCCGGCGGCAGTTTCGGCGACAGCCGCAACTTCGAATGGCTGGACGTGAAGCAAGGCACCTGGACCCTCACCGGCAGCGGCGACTTCAGCGACGGCGGCGAGATTTTCAGCGGCGCCAAGCTGATCAACCAGGGCGGGATCGCTGGCAACCTGACCGTCGATGAAGGCGGTATTTATGCCGGTGGCGGCAGTGTCGGCAGCCTGTTGGTCAAAGGCACCTTGCAGACCAACACCACCCTCGGCACCGCCAGCATCACCCGCGACCTGACGATGACCAGCGGCTCGACCCTGGCCTATGGCGTGAATGCCGACGGCAGCAGCGCACCGGTCCAGGTCGGCGGCACCGCGTACCTGAATGGCGCGACCCTGGCGGTCAATCCCGGCACCGGCACCTACCCGTGGCAGAGCCACTACACGGTACTGCAGGCCGGCAGCATCAATGGCACGTTCGGCAAGGTCACCAGCGACTATGCCTTCCTCACCCCCACCCTGGATTACAGCCCTACCCAGGTCGGCCTGACCTATTCCCGCAATGACGTGGCGTTCAATCAGTTCGCCAACACCGGCAACGGCACCCGCGCCGCCAACGCCCTGGCGAGCCTGGGCAAGAACAACGCGTTGTACAACGCCTTGCTCAACACCACCAACAGCAGCGCCGGTGCCGCCATCGAGCAATTGGCCGGCAGCAGCACCGCCAACCTGACCAGTGCCACCCTCGGCGCCAGCGCCCAGGTCGGCAACAGCATGTTGAACGCCATGCACCAACTGGGCGGCGGTGCCGGACTGCTGGTGGGCCTTGATCAAAAAGACACCCCCGTACTGGCCGCCACCGGCGTACCCGCCGAAGCCCGCAACCTCAACGACCCCAACGCCCGGGGCCGCCTGTGGCTGCAAGGTATCGGCAGCTACGGCAAGCTCGACGGCGACCACGGCAGCAATGGCCTGACCCAGCGCACCAAAGGCAGCGTGCTGGGGGCCGATTGGGCGCTCGATTCGGACTGGCGCGTGGGCGTGCTGGGCGGTTATTCGAAGACCGACCTGGACACCACCGGCGTCGACGGCAGCGTCGACAGCTGGCACGCCGGCGTCTACGCCATGCGCCAGAGCGGACCGCTGGCCTTGCGCCTGGGTGCTGCGTACAGCGGGCACCAGGGAGACAGTAAACGTACGGTGGCCTTTGACGGTTTCAACGATCGGCCCAAAGGTGACTACGACGCCGACAGCCAACAAGCCTTCGCCGAACTGGGTTATGCCATGGGCAGCGGGCGCCTGAGCGCCGAGCCATACGCCAACCTCGGCTACCAGCGCTACCACCGCGACAGCTACAACGAAAAAGGCGGCGCCGCCGCCCTGCATGTCGACGGGCAAACCCAGGACAATTTCAGCAGCACCTTCGGCCTGCGCCTGGCGCACTTGAGCCAGCTGGACAACGGCATCAGTCTCACACCGCGGGTCAGCGCCGGCTGGAAGCACACCTACGGCGACGTAGACAGCAGCACCCGCCAGGCCTTCCTGATGGGCGGCACCGCGTTCAACGTCGAAGGCAGCGCCCTGGACCGCGACAGCCTGTTGCTGGAAGCCGGGCTGGATGTAGGCCTGTCGGCACGCCATACCCTCGGCGTGGGCTACAGCGGCGAAATAGGCAGTAACAGCCGCAATCACGGGCTGATCGGGCAATGGCAGATGAGTTTTTAATCGCGGCCCACTAGAGACATCTCTGGCAGGCAAAGGGTGGATGGCCTGACATTTATCCGCCCTTTACCCCGCTAGATTCCCCGACCTCATACATCAAGAGGTCGGACCTGCATGCCACTCCTTCAGAAACAACTCGCACTCGCCATCACCTTCGCGCTGGGTGCCACCAACGCTCAATTCGTCCAGGCGCGAGGGGACATCGACCCAGACAGCGAGTGGTTCATCCCGGCGCCAGAGGTCGGCCAGCAAGGCCACCAGCGCCCCAAGCCACCCAAGCCCACTCCCGATTTTTACTTCAACGACCACGCCACCACCCGTAACGGCCAGCAGGTTGCCCGCGTACTGGACTCTGCCGTGGACACCCTCATCAAGTCGGGCGAACTCAATGAGTGGCAAGAGTACGAACTGGACAATATCGCCCGGGAGCTTGGCAGGCTGGCGCCGGGCCGTGTGGGTGCAGTTCTGGAGCAACTGGCAGGCAGCCAGAACGCCAACCTTGGCGCCGCCACTCAAGACAGCATGAAACAGCTCAACAGCAGCCTGCTTTCAGTCATGCGCCGGACAGGCGACGAACGCAACCTTACGGATGCCGAAGGCAATGGCCACGTATGGTTCCAGGCCCTGGGCAACGCTGGCAAGCTTGAAGGACAGCACGGTAGCGTGGGCCTGCAGCAACACACCCAAGGCCTGATGCTGGGCGGCGACTGGGCAGTGGACGATGCCTGGCGGGTGGGTGTGATGGGCGCCAAGTCCGCCAGCGACCTGAACGCCAAACGCTTCAAGGGCGAACTGGACAGCTGGCACCTCGGCGGTTACGCCGTGCGTCAGGACGGCCCCCTTGCACTGCGCCTGGGGGCGATCTACAGCAGCCATGCCGGCCAAACCCAACGCAGCGTAGACTTTGATTTCGTCGAGCGCCGCGAGCAGTCCAAAGGCAAATACAACGCCCAAAGCCAGAACGCTTTCGCCGAGCTGGGCTATCAACTGGACAAGGGCAGTTTCAGCGTCGAACCCTATGCGGGGATCGGCTACCAGCGCTATCACCGCGACCGCTACAAGGAAAAAGGCGGCTTTACAGCGCTGAATGTCGGCGCCCAGACCCAGGAAAACCTCAGCAGCACCTTCGGCTTGCGCCTGGCCAGTGCCTTTACGCTGGACAACCAGATGGCCCTCAAGCCGCACCTGAGCACAGGCTGGAAGCACCTCTACGGTGACGTGAGCAGCACCGTGCGCCAGTCCTCCGCGTGGGTAAAACGGCCGGGCTTCAACAGTGACTTCACCATCGAAGGCACCTCCCTGGACCGCGACAGCCTGGCGCTGCACACCGGGGTGGACCTGGCGCTGTCGACCCGGCACACCGTGGGCCTGGCCTATACCGCCGAGGTCGGCACCCACAGCCGTAACCAGGGTTTGCTGGGCCAGTGGACCCTGGCGTTCTGATTATTGCGGGCAAAAAAAAGGGGGCACATGCCCCCCCGAGGTTTAAGCGGTAGTTTCGAAGGCTGTTGATCAGCCTTCGATTTCAATCAGGATTTCACCCGGGTTGACCCGGTCGCCCTTGGCCACGTGTACGGCGGTGACCTTGCCGGCGATCGACGCCTGTACTTCGGTCTCCATCTTCATCGCTTCAGTGATCAACACAGCCTGGCCGGCCTTCACCACGTCGCCTTCCTTGACCAGCACGTCGACGATGTTGCCCGGCATCGCCGTGCTGACATGGCCTGGCGCGGTGGCGTGCTTGCGCTTGCTGCCGCCACTGCTGACAAACTCGTTGAGCGGCTCGAACACCACTTCTTCCGGCATGCCGTCGATGGACAGGTAGAAGTGGCGCTTGCCTTCGGCCTTGACGCCCACCCCGGTGATGTCCACGCGATAGCTTTCGCCGTGCACGTCGATCACGAACTCGGTCGGCACACCTTCACCACCGGCACGGGCCACGCCGCCGGCTTCAGGAATCGGCAACAGCACTTCAGGGCTCAAGGTGCCAGCGTCGCGCTCTTCAAGGAATTTGCGCCCGATGTCCGGGAACATCGCGTAGGTCAGTACGTCTTCTTCGGACTTGGCCAACGCGCCGATTTCGCCGCGCAACTTGGTCATTTCCGGCTTCAGCAGGTCTGCCGGGCGATGGTCGATCACCTCTTCGCTGCCGATGGCCTGGCGCCGCAGTTTTTCATTCACGGTGCCCGGCGCCTTGCCGTAGCCGCCTTGCAGGTACAGCTTCACTTCGTTGGTGATGGTCTTGTAGCGCTCGCCGGCCAGCACGTTGAAGAACGCCTGGGTACCGACGATCTGCGAAGTCGGGGTGACCAGCGGCGGGAAGCCAAGGTCTTCACGAACCCGCGGGATTTCGGCCAGCACTTCGCTCATGCGGTTCAGCGCGCCCTGCTCTTTCAGCTGGTTGGCCAGGTTGGAAATCATCCCGCCCGGTACCTGGTTGACTTGCACGCGGGTGTCGACGGCGGTGAATTCGCTTTCGAACTGGTGGTACTTCTTGCGCACAGCGTAGAAGTACAAACCGATTTCCTGCAGCAGTTCCAGGCTGAGGCCGGTGTCGAATTCGCTACCTTTGAGGGCCGCGACCATCGACTCGGTACCCGGGTGGCTGGTGCCCCAGGCGAAGCTGGAAATGGCGGTGTCGATATGGTCGGCACCGTTTTCGATGGCCTTGAGCTGGCACATCGAAGCCAGGCCCGCAGTGTCGTGGGAGTGGATGAAGATCGGCAGGCTCTGCTCGGCCTTCAGCGCCTTGACCAGCTCGCCGGTGGCGTATGGCGTCAGCAGGCCGGCCATGTCCTTGATCGCCACCGAGTCGCAACCCATGGCTTCCATTTGCTTGGCCTGGGCCACGAACGCCTCGATGGTGTGCACCGGGCTGGTGGTGTAGGCGATGGTGCCCTGGGCATGTTTGCCGGCGGCTTTTACCGCTTCGATGGCCACTCGCAGGTTACGTACGTCGTTCATCGCGTCGAAGATGCGGAACACGTCGATGCCGTTGACGGCGGCCTTGGCGACGAAGGCTTTGACCACGTCGTCGCTGTAGTGGCGGTAGCCCAACAGGTTCTGGCCACGCAGCAGCATTTGCAGGCGCGTGTTGGGCAACGCCGCGCGCAGTTTGCGCAGGCGCTCCCACGGGTCTTCTTTCAGGAAGCGTACGCAGGCGTCGAAGGTCGCGCCGCCCCAGACTTCCAGGGACCAGTAGCCGACTTTGTCGAGCTTGTCGCAGATCGGCAGCATGTCGTCGGTGCGCATGCGGGTTGCCAGCAACGATTGGTGGGCGTCGCGCAGGATGGTGTCGGTTACGAAGATCTTCTTGCTCATTCTTATATTCCTCACAGGCCTGCGTGGGCGGCGATGGCGGCGGCGATGGCCAGGGCCAGCTCTTCGGGTTTGCGCTTGATCGAGTAGTTGGTCAGCTCAGGGTGGCTTTCCACAAAACTGGTGTTGAACTGGCCGCTGCGGAATTCCGGGTTGCGCAGGATTTCCTGGTAATAGGCGGCGGTGGTCTTCACGCCTTGCAGGCGCATGTCGTCCAGGGCGCGCAGGCCGCGGTCCATGGCTTCTTCCCAGGTCAACGCCCACACCACCAGCTTCAGGCACATCGAGTCGTAGAACGGCGGGATGGTGTAGCCGGTGTAGATCGCCGTGTCGGTACGCACGCCGGGACCGCCGGGTGCGTAGTAACGGGTGATCTTGCCGAAGCTGGGCAGGAAGTTGTTCTTCGGGTCTTCGGCGTTGATGCGGAACTGCAACGCAAAACCCCGGTGCTGAATGTCTTCCTGCTTGACCGACAGCGGCAGGCCTGACGCAATGCGGATCTGCTCACGCACAATGTCGATGCCGGTGATTTCTTCGGTAATGGTGTGTTCCACCTGCACCCGGGTGTTCATCTCCATGAAGTACACCTCGCCCTCGGCGAGCAGGAACTCCACGGTGCCGGCGTTCTCGTAGCCCACGGCCTTGGCCGCGCGCACCGACAGGTCGCCGATGTAGGCACGCTGTTCAGGGGTCAGCTGGGGGCTAGGGGCGATCTCGATCAGCTTCTGGTTACGGCGCTGGATCGAGCAATCGCGCTCGAACAGATGCACCACATTGCCGAAGCTGTCACCGAGGATCTGCGCCTCGATGTGCTTGGGATTGACGATGCATTTTTCCAGGAACACTTCCGCCGAACCGAAGGCCTTGGTGGCTTCGGAAATTACCCGGGGGAAGGCTTGTTCGAGTTCTTCACGGCTGTTGCAGCGACGGATACCGCGACCGCCACCACCGGAGGTGGCCTTGAGCATCACCGGGTAACCAATGCGGTCGCCTTCGGTGAGGGCTTCGGCGATGTCGGCAACGTTGCCTTCGGTGCCCGGGGTCACCGGCACACCGGCCTTGATCATGCTGCGGCGGGCTTCGGTCTTGTCGCCCATGCGGCGAATCACTTCGGCCGATGGGCCGATGAACTTGATCCCACGTTCGGCGCAAATATCTGCCAGCTCGGCGTTTTCCGAGAGGAAGCCGTAGCCGGGGTGCAGCGCGTCGCAACCGGTTTCCACCGCCAGGTTCACCAGCTTGCGCGGGTTCAGGTAACCGGCCAATGGCTCGGCACCGATGCTGTGGGCTTCATCTGCACGCTTTACATGCAGGGCATGGCGATCGGCATCGGAATAGACCGCGACCGAACGAATGCCCATCTCGGCGCAGGCACGCACGATACGTACGGCAATCTCACCACGGTTGGCGATCAGGATCTTTTTTATCACTTGGAAATTCCCTTGAGCCGATTGCTACCTACTTCGACCCTGGAAGCGGGTCGGCGCGTGACCAAATGTTTCATGGCAGTCGCGTGACACACACTATGCCCCTGCAGGGATTAACAAAAATCAATAATTATTGGGTTGTGTATAAGCAAAGACTTATAGTCGTCGCATCAAGGGTCGGCGGGAGTGCTTGAACTATGCGTAAGTCATTGATGCGTATGACATTGCGTCAATTGCAGATTTTCAATGAAGTCTGTGATTTGCGTTCCTACAGCCGCGCAGCCGAGGAAATGTCCCTCACGCAACCGGCCGTTAGCCTACAAATCAAGCAGCTGGAGGAGCTGCTGGGCCAGCCATTGTTCGATTACGTCGGCAAAAAGCTCTATATGACTGAAGCTGCTGAAGCCTTGCAACGGGCCAGCCGGGACATTTTCGGCCGCCTGGAAAACCTCGATATGCAGCTCTCCGACATGCAGGGCTCGTTGCAGGGCCAGCTGAAACTGGCGGTGGAATCCAGCGCCAAGTACTTCGTGCCGCACCTGTTTGCCGCCTTCAAGCGCCAGCATCCGGAGGTCAACCTGCACCTGACGGTGGTCAACCGCGCCCAGGTGATTCGCCGGCTTTCAGACAACCGCGACGACCTGGTGATCATGTCGATGGTGCCCCAGGACATGGGCCTGGAATTCCTGCCGTTCCTGAACAACCCGATTGTCGCGGTGGCACCCCACGATCATCCGCTGAGCCATCAAGGGCCGTTGCGCCTGCAGGACCTTGAGCCTTACACGCTGCTGTTGCGCGAGCCGGGGTCCGGCACGCGGATGGCGTGCGAGGAGTATTTCAAGGAGAAGCGCGTGCACTTCACCCAGACGGTGGAAGTGTCTTCGGCCGAGGCGCAGCGCGAGTGCGTGACCGCCGGGTTGGGCGTGGCGCTGCTGACGCGCCACGCGGTCAACCTGGAACTGGCCACCGGCGGGCTCAGGGAGCTGCCGGTGGAAGAACTGCCGCTGTACCGCAGTTGGTGCCTGGTGCAGGCCAAGGCCAAGCGCCTGTCACCGGTGGCCCATGCATTCCTGGGCTTTATCCGCAGCGAGCGGCTGCAGATCAGCGCGCTGGCTGAACGCTTCGCTGGGCAGCCGCGGGTGCCTGCCAGTGGAGTTCCGGATAGTCACTGATGCTCTGTTGCAATTGACGCTGATCGCAGCGGTCTTCAATTGCGCGACGGAAGGCCATGCGGCGCTGGTCTTCCTGCTGGCGGCGGGTCTTGACGGTGCTGTTGCTTTCTTCGTATTGCCGAGCCATTTCGAGTCTCCCAATGCGAGTAAGGGGAGTTCAGGATGGGCTCGGGCAATGACGGTTTAGCGGCATGGGGATGACAGGACGATGAATCTTGCGGGGCAGGACCCAATCAAAATGTGGAAGCGGGCTTGCTCGCGAATGCGGTGGGCCAGCCAGCATATTCAGTGACTGACACTCCGCATTCGCGAGCAAGCCCGCTCCCACAATTGGTCCGCGTACAAACTATCAGTCGTCGAGGGCTTTTACGGACTTGGGTGACAACCGAAGGCTGCGCAAGCTGCGCTTCACGCTCTTGAGGTGGTTGACCAGGCTCGGGCCGCGCGCCATGGCCACGCCCATCGCCAGCACGTCGATCACCACCAGGTGGGCGATACGCGAGGTCAGCGGCGTGTAGATCTCGGTGTCCTCGTGCACATCGATCGCCAGGTTGACGGTCGACAGCTCTGCCAATGGCGTCTGGCTCGGGCACAGGGTAATCAGGGTCGCGCCGCTTTCACGCACCAGGTTGGCGGTGATCAGCAAATCCTTGGAGCGGCCGGACTGGGAAATGCAGATCGCCACGTCGCTGGGCTTCAACGTCACCGCCGACATCGCCTGCATGTGCGGGTCGCTGTAGGCCGCCGCCGTCAGCAGCAAACGGAAGAACTTGTGCTGGGCATCCGCCGCCACCGCGCCGGACGCGCCGAAACCATAGAACTCCACGCGCTGGGCCTGGGACATGGCGGTCACGGCTTTTTGCAGCTCCACCGGGTCGAGCTTTTCGCGCACTTCCATCAGGGTGTGCAGGGTGGTGTCGAAGATTTTCAGGCTGTAGTCGGCGACGGAATCGTCTTCGTGGATCGCAAACTGGCCAAAGCTCGCACCCGCTGCCAGGCTCTGGGCCAGCTTGAGCTTCAAGTCCTGGAAACCGGAGCAACCGATGGCGCGGCAGAAGCGCACGATGGTCGGCTCGCTGATGCCCACGCTGTGGGCCAGGTCGGCCATGGAACTGTGCATCACGGCCGCAGGGTCAAGCAGCACGTGATCGGCAACCTTGAGTTCCGATTTGCGTAACAGGTGGCGCGACTGGGCGATATGTTGCAACAGGTTCAAAGGGCTGGACTCTTGTTATTGGCAGACGCCAGGGATGTAGCAAGCTTGTAGTTATACTACAAGAATTAACGATTTGCCCGTTCGATGCATCACTTAATCACGCTGCTGCCCGCTGATTCAGCGGGCAGGCTCGATGTAGCCCCGCGTGCGGCTTGGGCTCAACTATGGAAAATCGGCATTTTTTCGTAACAAATCCGCCAAGCCATCCGCTTCCACCGGCCGACTGATCAAATAGCCCTGCACCTCGTCGCACTGCTCATCCCGCAAAAAGTCCAGCTGCTGCTGATCTTCCACGCCCTCGGCCACCACCTTGAGCGACAGCCCGTGGGCCATGGCAATGATTGCGCGGGTGATCGAGGCATCTTCGCGTCCCTGGCCCAGGCCGCGAATGAACGTCTGGTCGATCTTCACGTAGTCCACGGGGATGCGCTTGAGGTAACTGAGGGATGAGTAACCGGTGCCAAAATCATCAATCGCCAGCTTCACCCCCAGGTCGCGCAGTTGCTGGAAGGTCGAGATGATGTGCTCGACGCTGTCGAGCAGCTGGCTTTCGGTCAGTTCCAGCTCCAGGTATTGCGGATCAAGCCCGGTTTCTTCCAGTACCTGGCGCACCAGGCTGATCAGCTTGCCCTGGCGCAGTTGGTGCACCGACAGGTTGACCGACACCCGAATCGGCGCCAGCCCCTGGCGTTGCCATTCACAAGCCTGCCAGCACGCCTGGCGCAACACGAACTCCCCCAGCGGCACGATCAGGCCGGTTTCTTCGGCCAGCCCGATAAAGTCGCCGGGCGGCACCATGCCCCACTGCGGATGTTCCCAGCGAATCAATGCTTCGGCCGCATTCAGCTTGCCACTGGCCAGGCACAGTTTGGGTTGGTAGAACACCGTAAGCTGGCGCTCATCAATCGCCTTGCGCAGCTGGTTTTCCAGCTGCAAACGTTCCAGGGTGCTGGCCTGCAGGCTGTCGGTGTAGAACTGGAAGTTATTACCGCCCAGGTGCTTGGCGTGCTGCATGGCCATGTTCGACTGGCTGACCAACGCGGATATTTCCCGCGCATTGTCGGGCAACAGGCTGACGCCCATTGAGGCACTGACCACCAACTCGTGCCCTTCCACCGTCACCGGCACCCGCAACTTGGCCAGCAACCGCGTGGCCACCCGCGCCAGGCTCGACAGGTTGCCGTAGGCGTCGAACAGCACGGCGAATTCATCGCCAGAGAGCCGCGCTATGGTGTCGGCCTCAGGCAAGGCGTTGATCAAGCGGCGGGCCATTTTCTGCAACAACTGGTCGGCCACTTCATGCCCGAGGCTGTCGTTGAGCAGCTTGAAACGGTCCAGGTTGATATGCAGTAAAGCCAGGCTGCGGCCACCCTGGCGCACCCGCTGATGGGCTTCGCGCAACCGCTCGCGGAACAGCGAGCGGTTGGCCAGCCCGGTCAATTCGTCGTAGTGCGTGAGATAGCGCATGCGCTCTTCGGATTCGCGGCGCGCAGACAGATCGGCGAAGAAGCCCACGATATGGCTGACGTTTCCTCGAATATCCCGGACTACATTCAGTTGTAGCCATTGCGGGTAGAGTTCGCCGTTCTTGCGGGTTTCCACGAGCTCGCCCTGCCAGGTGCCGTGGCTGAGCAACGCCTGGCGGATCACCGGGAAGTGGCGCCGTGCGTCGCGGCTGCTGGGCAGTTCCACGACATTGCGCCCGATCATGTCGTCAATGTCGAAGCCGGTGACGCGGCTGAATGCCTGGTTGACGGCTATCAGCACGTAGTCCGGGTCGAGGATCACAATGCCTTCGCTGGCCGCCTCGAACACCGTCGATGCCAGGCGCTGCTGTTCTTCCAGGACCTTGCCGGCGCTGATGTCGCGGCGGGTGCCGAGCATCCGCGTGACGCGTCCACTGGGCGAGCGCTCCACGGCGCGGCCACGGTCCTGGATCCATACCCAATGGCCATCGCCATGGCGCACCCGGTATTCCACCAGGTAGTCCTCGCTGCGGCCTTTAAGGTGCTCCACCAGCGCGCGCTTGAGCAGCGGCAAGTCGTCCGGGTGCAGGCGTGGCTTGAGGTGGCTGAGCATCGCCGTGACGTATTCCGGCTCCAGGCCGAACAACTCCTTGAGCTGAGTGTGGTGGACCTCATCGGTTTGCAGGTTCCAGTCCCACAGACCCAGTTCGCTGGCCTGCAGCGCCATGGCCAGACGCGCCTCGCTTTTGCTCAGGGCCAGGCTGGCCGCGTCCAGTTCCTGACTGCGCTGATCGACGCGTTGCTGCAGGCCGATCTGTGCTTCGCGCAACTCTTGTTCGACCTGGCGCCGCTGCTCCACCTCACGCACCAGTTCCTGGTTCAGTTGCTCGCTGCGTTGCTGCGCTTGCTGCAGGTGCTCGATCAACGCCTGGTTCTGGAAGCGCCTGAGCAGCCCGCGCTGGATCAGGCGATTGACCTGCCATGCCACCAGGCTCAGGGATGCCAGCAGAATCAGGCCCAGGCAACCCCAGCCTTGCTGTTGCGGGTCGCCGCTCCAGAATAAATAGAGGATGGCCGGCACCAGGCAGGGCACGGCAAACGACAGGAAAGCCGGCAGGCTGACGGCATAGGCCACACTGGCGGACAAGGTCGCCGCGCCGAGCAGGCCGAACACCCAGGCCTGTTGCGCAAAACTGTCCACAGGGACCAGGGCGATGGCAGCACTGGCCAGCGTCAAGCCGCTGACGGCCGAGCCCAGCATGAACATGCGTCGCCAGATCGGCTGCGCCTGGCGGCTGGGCATGGCGGAATCGAACGCCGCCACCTGAATTACCCGCAAGGCCACCAGCGCCAGCAGCCATACCAGCCAAATGCTGTCCAGCAGATAGCGCTGCGGGCTCCAGAGCAACCAGGCGCAGACCAGTCCATTCACCAGCATTAATAAAGTAGGCAGCAGGGAGCCTTGGTAAAGCAGGCGCGTGCGCTCCACCGCCATCTCCATGGCGTAGTGCTTGCGGATAACCTGCGCCGGCGCCACGGAGGGTCCCGCCAGGTCAATGCTAAGGGTCATAGGCAGTGTTCTTATAATGGTGAGCCCGAAACGTCGACGGAGCATACACAAGCAAACGCTCGGGCCAAACTGCCCCAAGTCATAAAAACAGCGCGACAATCAGGCGCAAACCTTGGAGCCAGACAGCTTGAGTGAGACAGGGCGCGGGCTGTGGGCGATGACCGACCGGTCATCACCGTGAATAGATTGTTGCCTTATCCTGTGTCGACGCAGAAGTTTTCCCGTGACCACCCGGCATTGGGATTTGCCCGACTCCCCCGGGCACCCTAGAATGCGCCGATGCGCGATGATCTCTCTCTTTTGCTGAACTCCCTCAACGATGCCCAACGCCAGGCCGTAGCGGCCCCCGTTGGCCGTCAGTTGGTCCTGGCCGGTGCTGGCTCCGGTAAAACCCGAGTGCTGGTGCACCGTATCGCCTGGTTGATCCAGGTCGAGAACGCCTCACCGCATTCCATCCTGTCGGTGACCTTCACCAACAAGGCCGCTGCCGAGATGCGTCATCGCATCGAGCAGTTGATGGGCATCAGCCCGGCCGGCATGTGGGTGGGCACCTTCCACGGCCTGGCGCACCGCCTGTTGCGGGCGCATTGGCAGGAAGCCGGCCTGAGCCAGACCTTCCAGATTCTCGACAGCGACGACCAGCAACGCCTGGTCAAGCGGGTGATCCGCGAGCTGGGCCTGGATGAACAACGCTGGCCGGTCCGTCAGGCCCAGTGGTTCATCAATGGCCAGAAAGATGAAGGCCTGCGCCCGCAACATATCCAGGCCAGCGGCGACCTGTTCCTGGCCACCATGCGCAGCATTTATGAAGCCTATGAAGTGGCCTGCCAGCGCGCTGGCGTCATCGACTTCTCCGAACTGCTGCTGCGCGCCCTCGACTTGTGGCGCGACAACCCGGGCTTGCTGGCGCACTACCAGAAACGCTTCCGCCACATCCTGGTGGACGAGTTCCAGGATACCAACGCCGTGCAGTACGCCTGGTTGCGCCTGCTGGCCAAGGGCGGCGACAGCCTGATGGTGGTGGGCGACGACGACCAGTCGATCTACGGCTGGCGCGGCGCGAAAATCGAGAACATCTACCAGTACAGCGACGACTTCCCGGACGCCGAAACCATCCGCCTGGAACAGAACTACCGCTCCACCGCCGGGATCCTCAAGGCCGCCAACGCCTTGATCGCCAACAACACCGGGCGCCTGGGCAAAGAGCTGTGGACCGACGGCGGCGAAGGCGAAGCGATCAACCTGTACGCCGCCTTCAACGAACACGATGAAGCGCGCTACGTGGTGGAAACCATCGAAAGCGCCCTGAAAACCGGCCTGGCCCGCAGCGATATCGCGATTCTCTACCGCTCCAACGCCCAATCACGGGTATTGGAAGAGGCCCTGCTGCGCGAGCGCATTCCGTATCGCATCTATGGTGGCCAGCGCTTCTTCGAACGTGCCGAAATCAAGAACGCCATGGCCTACCTGCGCTTGCTGGAAGGTCGCGGCAACGATGCGGCGCTGGAACGGGTGATCAACATTCCGGCCCGCGGCATCGGCGAGAAGACCGTCGAGGCGATTCGCGACCACGCACGCCACAGCGATGTGTCGATGTGGGAAGCGATGCGCCTGCTGATCGCCAACAAGGGCCTGACCGGCCGTGCGGCCGGTGCCTTGAGCGTGTTTGTCGAGCTGATCGAGAACCTGGCCGCCAAGTGCATGGAAATGCCCCTGCACCTGATGACCCAGACCGTGATCGAGCAGTCCGGCCTGATCGCCTACCACGAAGCGGAAAAAGGCGAGAAAGGCCAGGCCCGGGTAGAAAACCTTGAGGAACTGGTCAGCGCCGCCCGCGCGTTCGAAAACACCGAAGAAGACGAAGACCTGACGCCACTTGCGGCATTCCTCGGCCACGCTTCCCTGGAAGCCGGCGACACCCAGGCTGATGAGCATGAAGACAGCATTCAGCTGATGACCTTGCACAGTGCCAAGGGCCTGGAATTCCCCTACGTGTTCCTGGTGGGCATGGAAGAAGGCCTGTTCCCCCACAAGATGAGCCTGGAAGAACCCGGCCGCCTTGAGGAGGAACGCCGCCTGGCCTACGTGGGCATCACCCGGGCCATGCAGAACCTGGTGATGACCTACGCCGAAACCCGACGCCTGTACGGCAGCGAGACCTACAACAAGGTGTCGCGCTTCGTACGCGAGGTGCCGAAAGGGCTGATTCAGGAAGTGCGCTTGTCCAACAGCGTCAGCCGACCGTTCGGCGGCGGCCAGCAGCAGAACTCCAGCAGCATGTTCGCTGGTTCGGAAATCCCCGAGACGCCGTTCAGCCTTGGCCAACAGGTCAAGCACGCGATCTTCGGCGAAGGCGTGATCCTCAACTTCGAAGGCGCCGGTGCCCAGGCCAGGGTGCAGGTGAACTTCGCCGAAGGCAGCAAGTGGCTGATGATGGGCTACGCCAAGCTCGAAGCAATCTGAAACAACTGTAGAACATGAAGGATGTTGCCCCACCCTTGTATTTGGCAGCGGTGGGGCCAATATCTGTAATAAGTCCTACAGACGATTCGGTATTGGCCCTACGCAAAAGCCCGAAACACTATGCCGCTAGCCACTGACATCACACCTGTGCAACATGGCGCGCGTGCAATCCACAAATGGGAATTCCCTTTATGAAACGTTTTCTTAGCATCGCCATGGCGTTGTGCATCGGCCTGACGATGAGCCTCGACGCCAACGCCAAGCGCTTCGGTGGCGGCAAATCCATGGGCTCGGCGCCGAGCCACCAGACCAGCCAAATGGCCCCATCCGGCGGCGGCATGGGCGGCGCAGCTGCGACCGCTGGCGCTGCCGGTGCCGCAGGCGCTGCTGCCAAGGCTGGCGGTGCTTCGCGCTGGTTGGGCCCTCTGGCCGGTATCGCGGCCGGCGGCCTGCTCGCCTCCATGTTCATGGGCGGCGGCTTCCAGGGCATGCAGATCTTCGACATCCTGATCATGGCGGTCATCGCCTTCCTGATCTTCCGCTTTATCGCCGCCCGTCGCCGCAAGCAACAGGAGCACATGGCTCCAGCCGGCGCGCCGATGCAGCGTGAAGTGTTCGAGCAAAAGCCTGCTGCCATGGGTTCGATCTTCGGCGGTTCGGCTGCTCCTGCTGCCGCTCGTCCGGTGATCAACGCACCCGCCTGGTTCAACGAAGAGCGCTTCGTCGAAGCGGCCCGCAGCCACTTCCAGTCCCTGCAGCAACACTGGGACGCCAACGAAATGGACAAGATCGCCGAGTTCGTGACCCCGCAACTGCTGGAGTTCCTCAAGCGCGAACGTGCCGACCTGGGCGACGGCTTCCAGTCGACCTACATCGACGACCTGAAAGTGCAGCTTGAAGGTGTGGATGACCGCGCCGACAAGACCATCGCCACCCTGACCTTCAGCGGTGTGTCGAAGACCTCGCGTTTCGACCAGGGCGAAGTGTTCAGCGAAAGCTGGAACATGGAACGCCCACAAGGCGAAAACCAGCCTTGGCTGGTCGCCGGTATCCGCCAGAACGGCTGATCCCTGCCCGCTTTGAGTACGCAGTAACAAAAACCCCGGACTTGTCCGGGGTTTTCTATTTCACGGTTGCACTTATAGCGAGCTACTGTATAAAACGCCCCTATAAACCGCGCCATCTAGCAAGAGGATCCCGGCCGTGGAAGAAGTTATCGAACAATTGCGTGAAGCCAACGAACCGGTACCGGTTCCTCTGGAGCTGCCTGACGAAGATCAACTGGTGGAAATCGAGGAACAACTGTTCATCGATATTCCGTTCGTCTTCCGTGAATTTCTGCTGACCGTCAGCGATGTGGTCTACGGCAGCCTGGAGCCGGTGACCGTCACCGACCCACAGTCCCACACCTACCTGCCGGACGTTGCCGCCAACGCCTGGGATGCCGGTGTTGACCGCAGCATGATCCCGATCTGCCAGGACGGCGACGACTACTACTGCGTCGAAGAAGACGGCACCGTGGTGCTGTGGTCCGGCGAAGAAGAACTCGTCACCGAAGAAACCTGGGAATCGGTGTGGCACTGGGCACGGGACGTCTGGCTGGAAAGCTGAGACCCCTGTGTGCCGAGGACGCTTGTTGTGGCGAGCGAGCTTGCTCGCGCTGGGCTGCGAAGCAGCCCTCCGCGACCCACTCAGTGCTCCGGCGTATCCTTATGGTTATCCAGGGTCTCCAGCAAGGCGACCTGCATCCGCGTATGCACGCGGATGAACCAGCGCCACAGCACGGCGGCCACTGCGGCCGTCACCACGGCGATCAGCACCAGCAACTTGTTGGTCGGCAGGATACTGGCCGACAAGGCTGCCAATAGCAGGAAAATCACCAGCAGCGAAAGAATCGGGATCACTTCGGCGATCACCCGGCGCACGCGCTGAGTGTGGCGCCCTGCCATTTCCGGCTTCACGCTCATCTCCGCCAGCAGCATCGACAGCGCCTTGAGCTTGCGGTACGCCGCAATCAAAAACGGCAGCGACAGCAGCAACGCCCCACCCCAGATCAATGCCTTCTGCCAGCTCGGATCGCTGACCCAGCCTTCCAGGTAGCTGCCAATACGCGCCGCGAAAAAGCTGCCGGCAAAGAAGATCGCCACCACCAGCGCCAGGTTCACCCCCACCTGCAGAATGATCTTGCGGATCATCGACGCCAGCATCGCACCCTCGCCCTGGGGCTGAATGCTGCGCAGCCATTCGCCATACATCCCGAACACCCGGCTCATGCGCTTGGGCATCACTGCGGCAATCTTCAGCGACAGCGGGTCTGCGCCACGGATCAGATAGGGTGTGAGCAGTGTGGTAATCGCAGAAACAGCCACCGCCACCGGATACAGGAAGTCGCTGGTGACCTGCAACGTCATCCCCAGCGCGGCGATGATGAATGAAAATTCGCCGATCTGTGACAGCCCCATCCCCACTCGCAATGAAGTGCGGCCATCGTTACCCGCAATAAACGCCCCCAACCCACAGGACAACATCTTGCCCAGCACCACGGCCACGGTAATCACCGCAATCGGCCAGGCGTATTGCAGGAGGATCTGCGGGTCGATCATCAAACCAATGGCGACAAAGAAGATCGCGCTGAACATGTCGCGAACCGGTTCGATCAGGCGCTCAATCTTCAGCAATTGCCGGGATTCAGCCATGATCGCGCCGATCAGGAATGCCCCCAGCACCATGCTGTATTCCAGCTTGACCACCAACAGGCAGAAACCGAAGCACAGGCCCAGCACGGTGATCAGCAGCATCTCGTTGCTTTCGAATTTGGCCACGTACTCCAGCAGGCGTGGCACCAGCAAAATCCCGATCACCAGTGCGACAATCATGAACAGCGAGAGCTTGCCGACGGTGGAGAACACCTCGCCGGAGCTGACCGTGCCGCTGACGGCAATGCTCGACAGCAAGGCGATGATGCCGATGCCGAGGATGTCTTCGACGATCAGCACCCCGAAAATCAGCTGGGCAAAGCGCTGGTTTTTCATCTTCAGGTCATTGAGCGCCTTGACGATGATGGTGGTCGAGGAAATCGCCAGGATCGCGCCCAGGAACAGCGAGTCCATGGTGTTCCAGTCGAACCAGCGGCCGATTTCGTAGCCGATCCAGATCATCAGGATGATTTCGAGGAACGCCGCGATAAAGGCGGTGGCGCCAACCTTGAACAGCTTGCGCAGGCTGAACTCAAGGCCCAGGCAGAACATCAGGAAGATCACCCCAAGCTCGGCCAGGGTCTTGATCGTGTCTTCGTCGTGGATCAGGCCAAACGGTGGGGTGTGCGGGCCGATGATGAAGCCGGCGACGATATACCCCAACACCACCGGCTGCTTGAGCCGATGGAACAGGATCGTCACCACCCCGGCCACCAGCATGATCACGGCCAGGTCCTGGATAAAGCTGATGGCGTGCATGGCGAGGGGCTCCTTGAGGGGTACTGGCGCTTTTCCCATTTCCACGCATGCACCCCGAAAGGTCGCAATGAACGGAAAGAAAAGTCTGCCTTGATCGTAAGAATTGCCTTTGAGACGGGCTTTTGAAGGGTAACACCGCGACTTGCGGCAGAAAGCCGGTGCAATATATGGAAACAGATCGCCCCAGGCGTGACGGCAAGCCGGGGCCCAGCGTCCCGTTATGAATGGCTCTGCAAAGATTCCAGCACCCGCAGAGGTGCCTCCCCACCCAATGCCTACAACCCGTGAGTGTGCTATGGAACCCGGAAACGCCCAGCTGTCGATGACAGTATTGATGACCCCTGACATGGCCAACTTCTCTGGCAATGTGCACGGCGGCACGCTGCTCAAGTACCTCGACGAAGTGGCCTACGCCTGCGCCAGCCGTTATGCCGGGCGCTATGTGGTGACGTTGTCGGTGGACCAGGTGATTTTTCGCGAGCCGATCCATGTCGGCGAGCTGGTGACCTTCCTGGCCTCGGTCAACTACACCGGCAACACATCGATGGAAGTGGGGATCAAGGTGGTCACCGAGAACATCCGTGAGCGTTCGGTACGCCACACCAATAGCTGCTTCTTCACGATGGTCGCGGTGGATGACCAGCGCAAACCGGCCGCCGTGCCGCCGCTGCAACCGCAGAACAGCGAAGACAAGCGCCGGTTTGTGCAGGCTCAACAGCGCCGGCAGATTCGCCAGGAGCTGGAAAAGCGCTATCAGGAAATCAAGGCAGACGGCCCGTAAGAGCCCGCCAGGTTTCTGGATGACCGCTTAGTAACGCGAGCACTTGTCAAAGTGCGCACACACATCAAAGCGCTGGTCCAACTGGGCCATGCGCTCCATATGGTGATTGACCACCTCCATCGTCACGCTCTTTCGGGTATTCACGTAGTACTGCACCATAAGCTTGTCGTTCTCCGCTACGCGCGATTTGATCGCACTGTCCGTAGGCTGCATCCATTGCTCCAGGACGGCATCCTCAGTTCCCCGCAGGCGCTGGCGGTACACCTCAGTGTAAAACCCCAGAGCCCGGGCCAGACGACCGGCAGACTCTTGATTCGACAGTTCGTAGTTCTGCCGAAACTGGTTCCAATAGTCCGGCGGCAAGGTATACGAGCCCATCAACGCCTTGCGCTTGCTGATCAACTCATCAAGCTCTTGAGGCGAGGTTTGCATTCGGTCGACTTTATTCTCTGACACGATGGCCGTGATCGACTGCGCACGCTCGTCAAGAATGCGATCAATCAACACCATTCGCTGCGGAGTATCCGGTAACAACTTGCCGAATATCGGACCTTTGCCCTCGCAAGACGGCATGCCGGTCTCGAACAGCGGCTGCGGGATCCGCACGTCCTTGCCGTCCAATCGCGTAAGACGCTGGAGCAGCGTGCTGCATTGGCGGCCCTGCAATTCGAAGGTCACTTCGTACTCTTCACCCGCCTTGGGCGTTAGATTGAACGCTTTGCCACAGACATAGGAGCTGCCGTTGGTGTTGATCATCAACATAGTGTCCTTTCCGGGCGCCAGCTTGATCTCCAGCAGCCCACGAGCCGTGGGCGGTGGCGGCACAAGCATGTCTACCCGCCGCTTGGTGTCCACCAGGAACATGTTGTTGAGAATGCCTGTGGTCTCACCCATGCAGTGCTGTGCGTCATAGACAAAAAGGGTGCTGTTGGTGGTGTTGGAGATGAACCGCAGCTTCGCCGCATCGGGCTCGGCTGCGTCAGGATAGGTACCGTGGACGCTGCAACCACTGAGCAGCGTAACCAGGGCCAATGCGATAAATGCCCGTGGCGAATGGAGCAGGGATAACGACATGATCTTCCTTGATGAACGCAGAGGGCAAAAAGACGGCCGGTAGTAACGGACGCCCTTTGCGTCGCTCAATCAGGAATAGTCCTACAGCCCGATTGGGGTTGCCTCGAAGCGAACTCGCGGATGGGCAATCCGGTCCTGGGCGCGCACCAGTTCCAGCTCATAGCTGGCGCACGCCTGGGTTTCCAGCAGTACTTCATGCACCGCTGCAGCAGTGAACTCAAAGGCCGCCACCAGGCTATCGCCCAACAACACCCGCGCCAGGAACAGGCCCGACGTCAGGTCGCCCACGCCCACCGGCTGACGCGGGAATGCCAGCAGTGGCCGACGCAGGTGCCAGCTGCCTTCAGCCGTCACCAACAGCATTTCGAAGCCGTCCGGCAGCTTGCCGGGATAATCCAGGTGCTTGACCAACACCGCTTTCGGCCCGCGGGCCAGTAACGCACGGGCCATCCCCAGGCAATCGAACAGCGACTGCGGCTTGCGCCCGGCAAAGCTGTCCAGCTCCAGCTGGTTGGGGCACAGGAAGTCGGCCATCGCCGCCGCTTCCTCCAGCAGGAAGTCGCTGACCTCCTGGGGCACGATGCAGCCTTTTTCCGGATGCCCCATCACCGGGTCACACAGGTAAAGAGCCTTGGGGTTGATCGCCTTGATCCGCGCCACGCCGGTGAGGATCGCCCGGCCCTGGGCCGCACTGCCCAGGTAGCCCGACAGCACTGCATCACAGTTGCCCAGCTCGCCAATCGCCGCGATGCCTTCCACCAGCGCAGGAATTTGCTGCGGCGCCAACACTTCTCCCGCCCACTGACCATACTGAGTGTGGTTGGAGAACTGCACCGTATTGAGCGGCCACACGTTCACCCCGACCCGTTGCATGGGGAACACGGCGGCGCTGTTTCCGGCGTGGCCGAAGACCACATGAGACTGGATCGCAAGCAGATGGGGCGTACGTTTCATGCAGGGGATTTCCGTAAAGCCGTTGATATTCTGGCTGCGCAGTATGCGACTAAACGCGGCCTGTACGACAGACCGGAGACGCAGTTAAGCTGGCCCTACTTTGTTGGAGTTCATCGAATGCTGACCCTCGGAAATATCTTCGTGCTGATGCTGCTGGCGACCGGTGCCGCCTGGCTGTGGCACAACCACGGCCTGCGCGAGCGGGCGCTGGAACGGGTCAAGCAGCACTGCGCCAAGCTCGACATCGAGCTGCTCGATGGCGCCGTGGCGTTGAAGCGCATCGGTTTTGTGAAAGATGCCAGCGGGCGGCGGCGCCTGGCACGGATCTACAACTTCGAATTCACCGTGACCGGCGAAACGCGGCACCCGGGGACCATCACCCAATTCGGCGCCCACAGTGCACAAATCGAGTTGGCGCCCTACCCGTTCGAGATCAAGACACCATTGCCCAGCGCCGAGATCATTGAGCTAAGCCAGTGGCGCCAGGAGCATGGCAACAGCAAGACCCGTCACTGACGGCAAGCGGTTAACCCACCCTGTAACTGCGCAACGTCCTGCACTTCGCTGAAGATCAATTCGATACGCGAATCCCGCCGCCATTCGCTGGGCTGCCAGGCCAACGCGGCGTTATCCACAGCGTTGGCCGATACCCAGCCATCCAGGCTGTGGATAACCAGTTTTGCCCGTCGCCAGTCCAACGATTCCAGCCATAGCTGAATGCGCCGCGCGTCGAATCGCTGACTCGGATGCCAGCGCCAGCCAATGCTCCAGCCATCCTCCTGGCCCTGGCTGAGGCAGATCGGCGATGCCGGATCCGTCCAGATGGCCGGCATTTGCCCCAGGCCTTTGGGCAACTCGAAGTTATCCACAGCCGCTGCCGCTTGAGCATTCACACCCGGTAACCGGGCCAAGGGCAGTTGCGCCTGCTGCGTCCAATAGATCGGCCGGCCGGGCAGTTGTCCTTGAATCAACAGGCGCTGCGCATCACTTAAGGCTTCATTCTTGTTCAATACCAACAGCCCGGCGCTGGCTAATGCCTCCCGTTGGGCATTGGGTAAAGGTTTACCCGCCGCCAACGCCTGGGCGTCCAGTACGAGTACGCACGGCTGCACCGCCAGTACCTGCTGCCAGGGTGCTTCCCGCAGCTGCTTGAGCAATTGAGCCGGGTGCCCAAGCCCGGACGGCTCGATAAACAGCCGGTCGGGCCTGGCCTTACGCAACAAACGCCCCAGTCCTACCTGAAACGGCGCCCCGTTGACGCAACACAGGCAGCCACCCGCCACTTCACCAAGGGCAATCCCGTCGTCGTCACGGGTGAGCAACGCGGCATCCAGGCCAATCTGCCCGAACTCATTGATCAACACCGCCCAACGCTCGTTGGCCGGGCGCTGGGCCAGCAGGTGCTTGATCAGGCTGGTCTTGCCGGCGCCCAGGGGCCCGGCAATCACGTGGGTGGGAATGTTCTGCAGCATGGTGGACATCATTCAGACCGTGTAGAGAGGTTCGATCCTACCCGGTTACGCCAACCAATCCAGCGTCAGAATCAACCGTCGTTGATCCGCTTGCAGCGGCGGCGAGCGGTGGATCAGGCCAAAGCCTTCGTTGCCGTGCCATTTTTCGCCCTTGAGCAACGCCACTTCACCGCAGTGGATTTGCTCAATGCATTCTTCCGGCTCAGCACTCGCCTGGCTCAGGTGCCGCCGCTCCATCACACCTTCGCGTAGCCATTGGCTGCCAATGCCGGCGTAGGTAGTGATCAGCCGCACCGGCACATGATCCACATGAAAACGCGGGCACATGGCCTTGTCCAATAGCCGCAAACGCACGCCGATACGCTTGGCTCCGAGCAAACAGGCAAAGGCGCTGACCAGCCACGACACATCGGCGATAAAGCCTTCGTAGCCTTCAAGGTCACGGCAACCCGATGCAAAGTCCTGCAGGTTTGGCTCGGCGTCTTCGCTGTTCAGTTCAACCACCAGCGACTCGGCCAATGGCTCATTGAGTGCCACCAGTAACGCGCCGAACTCGGCGATGTGCAGGGGCAACTGACGCTGCCACACCGCCAGGTTCACGCCGTCCTCAAGGATATCAGTGAGCACGGCCGGGGTTTCGCCGTGGGTCTGGCGAACCACCGGGCGCAGTTTCAGGGTCGGTGCCAGCATCAGGCAGCCTCTTCGAACCAAGGGCCAAAGGGATCGGCCAACAAGCGCCAGCCTTCGACACCCGTGGCCATTTCATCGTCGGTCAGCAAACAAGCGTCCAGCTCGGCGGTCATCTGGGCGAAGTCGATGTTCTGGCCGATAAACACCAGCTCCTGCCGGCAATCGCCGGTGCTCAGTTGCCAGTTTTTCATGATTGCGGCGATGCCTTCCTCGTCCTGGGGCCACTGGGTTTTCGGCACGAAACGCCACCAGCGCCCGGCAAACCCATGGCGCATCAGGCCGCCAGCCTGGGACCAGCTACCGGCGTCCTGGTGTTTGCTGGCCAGCCAGAAAAAGCCCTTGGAACGCAGCAGTTTTCCATTCACCCAAGGCCGGTCGATAAAGTCGAAAAACCGCTGCGGGTGGAACGGGCGGCGGGCGCGATAGGCGGTGGAGGCGATGCCGTACTCTTCGGTTTCCGGCAGGTGTTCGCCACGCAGTTCCTGCAACCAGCCCGGCGCCTGGGAAGCACGCTCGAAGTCGAAACGGCCGGTGTTGAGGATCTTCGCCAACGGCACTTCGCCCATGACCATCGGGATGATTTCAGCCTGGGAGTTCAAGCGCTCCAGGATCGCCATCAACTCCTCGCGCTCACTGCTGCTGATCAGGTCGATCTTGCTGATGAGGATCACATCCGCAAATTCGATCTGCTCGATCAGCAGGTCGGTGATCGAGCGTTCGTCCTCTTCACCGAGGGTTTCGCCCCGGGACGCCAGGCTTTCGGCAGCCTGGTAGTCGAGCAGGAAGTTCATGCCGTCGACCACGGTGACCATGGTGTCGAGCCGGGCAATGTCCGCCAGGCTCTGGCCTTCTTCATCGCGAAAGGTGAAGGTTTCCGCCACCGGCAACGGCTCGGAGATACCGGTGGACTCGATCAACAGGTAATCGAACCGACCTTCCTTGGCGAGCTTTCCGACTTCTTCCAGCAAGTCTTCGCGCAAGGTGCAGCAGATGCAGCCGTTGCTCATCTCCACCAGTTTTTCTTCGGCGCGATTGAGGGTGACGTCGCGCTGGACCTCACTGCCATCGATGTTGATTTCGCTCATGTCGTTGACGATCACCGCCACCCGCAGGTTTTCGCGGTTGCGCAGGATGTAGTTGAGCAGCGTGCTTTTGCCGGCGCCGAGGAATCCGGACAGCACAGTAACGGGGAGACGATTGGGCATCAGGTATTCCTCATCAGGGTTGGCCGGTCAAATCGCCCGTTGATGGCGTTCGCGCAGCTCTTCACGTTCTTTGGCTTCGATACACAGGGTGGCCGTGGGGCGCAGCAGCAGGCGCTTGAGGCCGATGGGTTCGCAGGTTTCACGGCACCAGCCGTATTCACCGCGGGCCAGGCGTTCCAGGGCTTCGTCGATCTTGTCCAACAGCTTTTTTTCGCGTTCCAGCAGGCGCAGTTGCCATTGGCGCTGTTCTTCGGCGCTGCCGACATCGGCGGGATCGCTGTTGGGCTCCTGTTCGCGCAGCACCATGAATTCAGCGTCGATACGCGCTTGCAGCTCGTTGCGCTGGGCCAGCAGCAGCTCGCGGAAGAAACCTTGCTGGGCTTCATTCATGTAGTCGGCGCAGGGTTGGTCGAGAAGGTCTTGTTCGGTCATCGGAGGTGGTTCACGGGTCAGGCTGTTTTTTAATGTTATAGTATAACAATGCAAATAAGCCAATCCCCCTTGCTCGTGACGACGAAGGGCGCAATGCTGGCAGCCGAATAACGCCCCGAGAGCCTCTATGAAATACCTGCTGTGTGCTGTGTTGCTGATGCTGGCGAGCCTGGCCAACGCCCAGGTGCCCAGCCTGCTGGCCAACTGCACCCGCAGCGCCAACCTGCTCGCGTGCGTCGACGCCCAGGGCAATGCCTACAGCGTCGCGACGGCAGGCAGCACTACGTATTTGCGGGGCTTTGAAGTGATCGGAAAACGCTATTGGGCACAGACCAGCAGCCGCTACGGGCAACTGACGTTCTTTACCGGGTTGGCTTCCGATGGTGAGGCGTGGGTGGGCTACACGCGGCGAGTGGGCTGGACCACCCTCAACCGGTTTTCCAGTTCCGGTGGTGCCAGCGCCAAGTTCACCTGTAGTCGAATCACCGGCTGTTAGACCTGGCCGGTTTTCTGTTCCTGAACCCAGGCCATGTAGCTGTTCATCGGCGGGTTCTTCTGGAAGTAGTTCTTCAACCCTTCAAATAAACCGTCTGCCACCGCCTGTTGATGGCGTGCGGTGACCAGTCGCTGGGCGTCCTGGGTGTTGGAGATAAACCCGGTTTCCACCAGGATCGACGGCACGTCCGGCGACTTGAGCACCGCAAAGCCGGCCTGTTCCACGCGTTTTTGATGCAGCGTGGTGATGCTTTGCAGGCTGCCCAGTACCGAGCTGCCCAGTTGCAGGCTGGAGGCGATGGTGGCGTTCATCGACATGTCGAGAATCACCCCGGCCAGCATCGGGTCCTTGTCCTTGAGATTGAGCAAGGTGGTGGCGCCCAACAGGTCGGCGCCGTTTTCCCGCTGCGCCATGAACCGTGCGGTGGCGGAGGTGGCGCCGCCTTCAGACAGCGCATAGACAGAGGCGCCGGACGCCGTAAGCCGTGGCGCGGCATCGGCGTGTACCGAGATAAACATGTCGGCTTTGTGCTGACGGGCGATGTCCACACGTTTACGCAGCGGCACGAAGAAGTCGTCGTTGCGCACCAGCTTCACATCGAAGCCCTTCTCGCGCTTCAGACGCTTGGCCAGCAATTGGGCGATGGACAGCACCACGTCTTTTTCGCGCTGGCCCTTTGAGCCAATCGCGCCGGGATCCTTGCCGCCGTGCCCAGGGTCGACCACCACGATGATGTCGCGTTTCGGATGAGCCCTGTCCACCGGCGCCGGCACGGGTGCAGCCAACGCGGCCGGTGCCGCAGCGATTTGCATAGGCGCATGAGTGGCGCTTGTCAGGTCCAGCACGAGGCGGTGGCCCTGGCCATCCTGCGGCGGCAGGAGAAAGCTGTTGAGCTGCATCGGCGCCTTCAAATCCAGCACGATCCGCGTATCGCCCTGCCCGAAATGCCCCGAGCGAATCGAGGTAATGCCGCTGTTGGTCAGGGCCAGTTGGCTGAAATCACCGGTCAGCTTCGCGCCGCTCAAATCGATGATCAACCGCTCCGGCGCGGTCAGGGTGAAGGTCTTGTATTGCACCGGGCCGCTGAGGTCCAGCACCAGCCGCAGCTTGTTATCCGACCGCCACAGCCGTGCATTGCGGATCTGCGCGGCAGACACGCCCAAGGGCAAGGTGAACACCGCACTGGCCAGCAGCAGGTTGAGGAGTTGACGTCTGTGCATGACTTACACCGCAAATAAAGGAGCTTCCGTACTCGACATGACTGAATAAAAGACAGAACAGAAAAACTTTCGTCGTTTCAATTGTAATAATATAACATGTCTTTTTATTTCCAACGATGGACCTGCTCATGAACGCGCTGACTCTGCCCGATATCGCCGCGCAGGCTTCACGCCAAGCCTCGCCGCTCGATTGGGTGGGCATGTGCGGCATTGCCCTGCCCATTCTGATCGACGGCCAAAGCCTTAGCGCCACGGCTGATGCCGGCGTCAGCCTGGACGACGGCGAGGCCCGTGGCATTCATATGTCACGGCTTTACCTGGCGCTGGAAATGCTTGAACAGCAGCCGCTTACGCCAGCACTGCTGCGCAGTGTATTGCAACGTTTTCTCGACAGTCATGAAGGTTTATCCACAAATGCCTACCTGCGAATTCATGCAGGTCTGCTGCTGAAACGTCCGGCGCTGGTCAGCCCGTTGGCCGGCTGGAAAAGCTACCCGGTGAGCATCGAGGCGCGCCTGGAAAACCAGATGTTCCACGTGGAACTAAAAATTGACGTTACTTACTCTTCAACCTGCCCTTGCTCCGCTGCCCTCGCCAGGCAATTGATTCAGCAGCAATTTATCGAGGACTTTGCCGGCACACCGCTGCAGCACGAAGACGTACTGACCTGGCTCGGCAGTGCAAACGGCATCGTCGCCACGCCCCACAGCCAGCGCAGCAGCGCGCTGTTGCAGGTCCGGCTTCAGGACGATCAGCCAACACTGCCGCTGACCCAGTTGATCGACGAAACCGAAGCCGCCCTCGGCACTGCCGTGCAGACCGCCGTAAAGCGTGCAGACGAACAAGCCTTCGCCCTGGCCAACGGGCAGAACCTGATGTTCTGCGAAGACGCCGCCCGCCGCCTGAACCTCGCCTTGAAACGCTCGGATGCGGTCAATGCCTTCCACTTGAAAGTGATCCACGCCGAAAGCCTTCACGCGCACGATGCCGTGGCCGAAAGCCGCTGGACGAGACCTTCCGAATGATCACCTGCACCGCTTTGCGCTGGGGCGCCCCCGGCCAACCACTGACCCCCGCCGTGGATTTCACCCTGGAAAAAGGCAGCCTTACCGGCATCATCGGCGCCAACGGCACCGGCAAAAGCAGCCTGTTGAAAGTTATCGCCGGATTGCAGAAGCCACTGGCGGGGAAAGTGACGATCGATGTTCCACGCCGAGGTGGCCTGTCGTTTTTGCCCCAGCAACAGAACCTCGATCGCCAGTTTCCTATCAGCCTTGAAGAATTGGTGGCCGCCGGTTTTTGGGGCAGCAGGCAAACCCCGCAACAACGTACCGAACGCCTGAGCGCCGTGCTCGAAGACTGGTGCCTCAGCGGCCTGGAGCATCGGCCGTTGATGGCCTTGTCGGGCGGCGAACTGCAACGCGCCCTGCTCGCCCGCATGAGCCTGGCCGAGTCGCCGATATTGCTCCTGGACGAACCCCACGCCGCCCTCGACGAAGACGGCCAGGCGCTGTGCTGGAAACACATCCACGCCTGGCACGACGCAGGTCGCACGGTGGTCGTGGTGTGCCATGACCTCGGCTCCGTACGCCAACACACCCAGCAAGTGGTGCAGATCAAAAGCAGTGGCTGCGTGTTCGGCTCCAGCAAAGAACTGATCCGCCCGCAGCCGCAAATGCAGGTGGCCTGATGCACTTCGCCGCCCACCTGTGGATGCCGTTTCTCGATTTCGTTTTCATGCGCCGCGCGCTCGTCGGCGGTCTGGTATTGGCATGCAGCACGGCGCCGCTTGGGGTGTTCCTGATCCTGCGCCGCATGAGCCTGATCGGTGACGCGGTGTCCCACGGCATCCTGCCCGGCGCCGCACTGGGCTTCTGGTTTGCCGGCCTGAGTTTGCCCGCGCTGACCATCGGCGGCCTGGGCGCCGGCCTGAGCATGGCCGGCCTCGCCGCCTGGATCACCCGTCGCACCGGGCTGAAGGAAGACGCCAGCCTCGCCGCCATCTACCCGATCTCCCTGGCCAGCGGCGTGCTGATCCTCGGCCTCGCCGGAAAACGCCTGGACCTGCTGCACCTGCTGTTCGGCTCGGCCCTGGCGGTAGACGGCCCGACCCTCACCGGCATGCTCTGGGTCTCGGGCTTCAGCCTGATCGCCATGGTGGTGATCTACAAACCGCTGCTGCTGGACACCCTCGACCCGCTGTTCCTGCAAACCGTCAGCCGCCTCGGCCCGCTGGCCCACGGCCTGTTCCTGACGCTGGTGGTGCTGAACCTGGTGATCGGTTTCCAGGCCATCGGCGCGTTGATGGTGGTCGGCCTGATGATGTTGCCGGCGATTGCTTCACGTTTCTGGAGCCGGCGCCTGCCGGTATTGATCGCCATATCAGCGGTGCTGGGATGCCTGTCGGTATGGCTTGGCTTGTTGCTGTCGTTCTACTACTCGCTGCCCAGCGGCCCGGCAATTGTGCTGGTGGCTGGCGGCTGGTACCTGCTGTCCGTGGTCTTCGGTCCGGTGCACGGCTTGCTGCGCCGCCCGCCTTTGCTTACATCCCAATGAGGTGTTTCCCGATGCGCGCTCTACTCGTGCTGTTCAGTGTGTTGCTGCCGCTGTCGTTCGCGACGGCCCAGGCTGCCGACAAGCTTCAGGTGGTTACCAGCTTCAGTATTCTTGACGACATGACCCACCAGGTCGGTGGCGATCATATCCAGATCAGCAACATGGTCGGCCCCGACGCCGACGCCCACACCTACGAACCAACACCAGACGATGCCAAGGCCCTGCTCAAGGCCAAGGTGATCATCAAGAACGGCCTGGGCTTCGAGCCGTGGCTGGATCGCCTGGTCACCAGCACCGAGACCAAGGCCACTGTGGTCACTGCGAGCAAAGGCGTGCTCTCCCACACCATGGAAGAGGACGGCGAAACCATCCCCGACCCGCACGCCTGGCACAACCTGGCCAACACCGTTATCTACGTGAACAACATCACCAAGGCGCTGATCGCTGCCGACCCGGCCAACAAGGCCGACTACGAGCACAACAGCCAGGTGTACCTGAAAGAAATCTACCGCCTGCTGGCTGAAGCCAAGGCCAAGTTTGGCGCGCTGCCACCGGGTAACCGTCGCATCGTCACCTCTCATGACGCCTTCGGCTACCTGGGCCAGGCCTACGGTATCGAGTTCCTGTCGCCTCAAGGTTTGTCCACCGAACGTGAACCGTCGGCCGCCGAAGTCGCCACGCTGATCACCCAGATCCGCAAGGACAAGGTCAAGGCCGTGTTCATGGAAAACATCAAGGACTCGCGTCTGCTCCAGCAGATCGCTGATGAGAGCGGCGCGCAGATCGGCGGCACGCTGTACTCGGACGCCCTGGCTGCAGAAGGTCCGGCCAGCACCTTTACCGGCCTGTTCGAATACAACCTCAACACCCTGTGCGCGGCCCTGAGCAAGCCATGAGCCTGAGCATGCTTGACCTGGAAGAGGCTGCCATCGGCAGCCGCTTTCCACTCGATAGCGTGCTCGACGCCCTGCCGTGGAACAGCGATGGACTGATTGCCGCCATCGCCCAGCAACACGGCAGCGGCGAAGTGTTGATGCTGGCCTGGATGAACCGCCAGGCCCTCGACGAAACCCTGGCCACCAGGCACGTCTGCTACTGGTCCCGCTCGCGCCAGCAACTGTGGCGCAAGGGCGAAACCTCGGGCCACTGGCAACTGCTGGTGGAGGCCCGCCTGGATTGCGACGGCGACGCGGTATTGCTGATCGTCGACCAGCAAGGCCCGGCCTGCCACACCGGCCGGCCCACCTGTTTCTACAACGCCATCGACGGCCATCACGTAAACATCATCACCGCGCCTCTCAAGGAACCTGACCCATGATCCGCAAGAACCCTTCCGGCGATCTGCCCGTGATTGCCGAATCGGCCTACGTCGACAAAACCGCAATCATCTGCGGCAAGGTGATCATCGGCGAAAACGTATTTGTCGGCCCTTACGCGGTGATCCGCGCCGACGAAGTCGACGCCAACGGTGACATGGACCCGATCACCATCGGTGCCAATTCGAATATCCAGGACGGCGTGGTGATCCACTCCAAATCCGGCGCCGCCGTAACCATCGGCGAGTTCACCTCCATCGCCCACCGCTCCATCGTCCACGGGCCCTGCACCGTTGGTGACCGGGTGTTCATCGGCTTCAACAGCGTGCTGTTCAATTGCGTCGTCGGCGATGGCTGCGTGGTGCGGCACAATTCTGTAGTCGACGGCCGCGATTTGCCCGACGCGTTCTACGTGCCCTCCACCACCCGCATCGGCCCCAACACCGACCTGTCCCAGTTTCCGCCGGTGAGTGTCAGCGCTTCGGAGTTTTCCGAAGACGTGGCACGCACCAACGTCGACCTGGTGCTGGGTTACAAAGCCCTGCAAAACGAGTTCTGACCATGAGCCGCCTGCTGATCCGCAACGCCCGCCTGGTGAACGAAGGCGAGGAATTCGAGGCTGACCTGCTGGTCGCCAATGGCCGTATCGAGAAGATCGCCGGCAGCATCGACAACGCCAACGCCACCGTGGAAATCGACGCCCAAGGCCAGTGGCTGCTGCCGGGAATGATCGACGACCAGGTGCACTTCCGAGAGCCCGGCGCGCCGGACAAAGGCAGCTTCTACAGCGAGTCCCGCGCGGCGGTGGCGGGTGGAATCACCAGTTTCATGGACATGCCCAACACCAACCCGGCGACCCTGAACCTGGAAGCCCTGGCCGACAAGAAGCGCCGCGCGGCGCTGCATTCGGTGGCCAACTATGGCTTTCACTTCGGAGTGAGCAACGACAACCTCGACACCGTCGCCGCGCTGGACCCGCGGGAAGTCGCCGGGGTCAAAGTGTTCATGGGTGCGTCTACCGGCAATATGCTGGTGGATGATCCGAAGATCCTCGAGCGTCTGTTCGCCGAGGTGCCGACCATTCTCCTGGCCCACTGCGAGCACACCCCCAGCATCCTGGCCCGCGAGCAAAGGATGCGCGAGCGTTTCGGTGAGCACATTCCTGCCGTAGCACACCCGCTGATCCGCGATGCCGAGGCCTGCTATCGCTCCTCGTCCCTGGCGGTGGAACTGGCCAAGCGGCACGGCACGCGCCTGCATGTGCTGCACATCACCAGCGCACGGGAGTTGGTGCTGTTCGAAGACAAACCCCTGGCGCAAAAACGCATCACGGCGGAAGTCTGCCTGCATCACCTCTTGTTCGATGACCGCGACTACGCCCGCCTCGGCCACCAGATCAAATGCAACCCGGCGATCAAGACACGCGCCGACCGCAACGCCTTGCGCCTGGCATTGTTGAGTGATCGTCTGGATGTAATTGGCAGTGACCATGCGCCGCACACCTGGGCGCAAAAACAACTGCCCTATCGCGAAGCGCCGTCAGGCTTGCCGCTGGTGCAACACGCCCTGCCGGCGCTGCTGGAGTTGGTCGCCGACGGCCTGCTGCCGCTGACCACGCTGGTGGCGAAAACCAGCCATCGGGTCGCGGACCTGTTTGCGATCCCCGACCGTGGCTACCTGCGCGAAGGCTATTGGGCCGACCTGGTGCTGATCCAACCCGAGCCTCACGGCAAACCCGTCAGCAGCCAGCCGATCCTGGCCCGTTGCGGCTGGACGCCCTTTGCCGGGCGCAGCTTCCGGCACAGCGTCAGCACCACGCTTGTGTCCGGCCACCTGGCCTGGCACGACGGGCGCGTGCACGACAGTTGCCAGGGGCTGCCGCTGCATTTTCAGCGCTGAAGAGACTCTGTACCTGGCAATCCAATCAAATGTGGGAGCGGGCTTGCTCGCGAATGCGGTGGGTCAGCCAATACACCTGTGACTGATTCACCGCATTCGCGAGCAAGCCCGCTCCCACATTTTGATCGGGGTATGTCTTAGGTTAAGCGCGGGGTTTGACCGTGCCGCAGTTGCTGCCCAACCACTGCGCATGGGTGTCCAGGCTGCCCTTCTGCTGTACGCCGGTGGCGTTGAAGGTACCGTTAACCGTAGTGGTGAATTCCTGCTGACTCTGGAACGTCGCCACGCCAGTGCCCTGGGCTTTCGGGCAACTGAAGCGGAATTTCCATTGGTTGCCGGTCTTGTCCGTCACTTCCTGCTTGCAGCCCGATTGCGGGTCGGTCAGCGGGATGGAATCGGACGCCACCTGGGCCGGGGTCAGGCACACCTGTACGCCTTTGCCGGCCATGGTGATGCCTTGCTTCTCAAGCATCGCGCGTTGTTCCGGGGTCATCTGTTGCTTGAGCTGACCGAGGATCAGCGACAAGTCCGGCAGGTCCTGGTTATCGACCTTCATGTTGCTGGTGGTCAACTCCCACAAGCCCGGCGCCAACATCTGCGCTTGCGCCGCCACAGGCAGCGTCAAACCAACAACCATGGCCAAACCAAGCAGACGAGCATTCATCGGGTAACTCCTGGGCAATTGTCGGCGTTAGACGCCGCAAAAGCGCCAGTGTTGCACAGCAAATAAAATAGCGACATTCGTGGCCGAACATGGTCTGTTAGGCACTTGTTCGTCAGGAGTACCGTTGTCCATGGATTTCTTTGGCCCGCACCTGCTCGCCTATTTCATTGCCACCCTGCATTTTCTGGGCACCCTCGCCGCCATCCATGCGGTGCTGACCGTCAGGACCGCCCAAGGCTCGATTGCCTGGGCATTGTCGCTGATGTTCATCCCCTACCTGACGCTGATTCCCTACCTGATCTTTGGCCGGAGCACCTTCGACGCCTACATTCAGGCGCGGCGCCAGGCCAACCAGGAAATGCACAAGGCGATCACCGAGCTGAACTGGCGCCCATGGGTTGAAGAGGCATTGGCCGCGCGCAACTCCCAGGCCTACGCTTCGCTACGGGCCATGCCCAAGCTGGGGCGCATGCCGTGCCTGGCGAATAATCAGGTGCGTTTGCTGATCAATGGCGAGGCTACGTTCAGCGCGATTTTCGAGGCGATTCGCTCGGCAAAGACCGCTGTGCTGTTCCAGTTCTTCATCATTCATGACGACGAACTTGGCCGCCAACTGCACACCTTGCTCAAGGAAAAAGCCGCCGAAGGCGTAGCCATTTTCGTGCTGTACGACCGTATCGGCAGCCATGCCCTGCCCCATCGTTATGTGCAGTCGCTGCGAGACGCCGGGGTGCAGGTCAAGGCCTTCGCCACGCGCAGCGGCTGGCTCAACCGCTTCCAGGTCAACTTCCGCAACCACCGCAAGATCGTGGTGGTGGATGGCATTACCGGGTTCGTCGGTGGGCATAACGTCGGCGATGAGTACCTGGGCAAGAAACCGCCGCTGGCGCCGTGGCGTGACACCCATGTGCAAGTCAGCGGCCCGGTGGTGGCGTGCTTGCAGGAGTCGTTTGCCGAAGACTGGTTCTGGGCCTCGCGTGAGTTGCCGCCGCTGCTGCTGCCGGATACCTACCCGGACGACGGCGTACTCTGCCAATTACTGGCCAGCGGCCCGGCGGACCCCTATGAAACCTGCTCGCTGTTTTTCGTCGAGGCCATTCATGCGGCCACCGAGCGGGTGTGGATCACCAGCCCGTATTTCATTCCCGATGAGGCGGTGTTTGCGGCTTTGAGGTTGGCGGTATTGCGCGGTGTCGACGTGCGCCTGCTGCTGCCGTCACGGCCGGATCACCGCATCGTCTACGCCGCTTCCAGCCTGTATGCGATCGAAGCCGTGCGCGCCGGGGTGCGGGTATTCCGCTATACGCCAGGGTTCCTGCATCAGAAAGTGGTGTTGGTCGACCGTGAAATCAGCGCCATCGGCAGTGCGAACCTGGATAACCGCTCGTTCCGGCTGAATTTCGAAGTGATGTTGCTGACGGTAGATGACACTTTCGCCAGCCAGGTGGAGCACATGCTGCTGGAAGACTTCGCCCTGGCCCATGAAATCAGCCAGGAAGAAAACCGCCAGACCCACCGCCTGCAACAATTGGGCATGCGGATCGCGCGGCTGATTTCTCCAATTTTGTAAGGCTTGCACCGAACCCAATGTGGGAGCGGGCTTGCTCGCGAAAGCGGAGTGTCAGTCACTGAACGTGTTTCTGATACAACGCCTTCGCGAGCAAGCCCGCTCCCACACAAGCCCGCTCCCACATTCAGATCACCGGTACCATTGCTTACTGGTACAGGTCATCCCGCGTCCACGGCAGCTCATGGCTACCATCGGCATGGGGTTTCACCGCCAGAATCTGATGCAGGTTGATCCAGCCCCGGGCAAACGCATACGCACAGCCGGCCAGGTACAGGCGCCAGATGCGCAAGGCTTGTTCCGGCACCATCTTGCCTGCCGCTTCCAGGTTGTCTTCGAGGCGCTCGCTCCAGTGATCCAGCGTGCGCGCGTAATGCAGGCGCAGGCTTTCGACGTCGACTACTTCCAGGCCCACGTCGCTGATCTCTGCGGTCATCATCGACAGATGCGGCAACTCGCCGTTGGGGAACACATAACGCTCGATAAAATCCCCGGCGCCACGGCCCACGGGCCGGCCATCAATGTGCTTGGCGGTAATCCCGTGGTTCATCACCAGGCCGCCCTCACGCACCGCGCCGTAGAGAATCTTGCAGTACTCCGCCAGGTTGGCGTGGCCAACGTGTTCAAACATCCCCACGCTCACCACCTTGTCGAACCGGCCATCCTGGGGCAAGTCGCGGTAGTCGAGCAGCGTCAGCTCTACCTGGTCTTCCAGGCCTTCGGCCTTCACCCGCTCCTGGGCCAGCGCCAGCTGTTCCTTGCTCAGGGTGATACCGAACACCTTGACCCCGAATTCCCGCGCGGCATACCGCGCCAGCCCACCCCAACCGCAGCCCACGTCGAGCAAATACTCCCCCGGCTGCAGCCGCAATTTGCGGCACAGGTGGCGGAATTTGTCTTGTTGGGCTTGATCAAGGGATTCGCTGCCGGTTTCGAAATACCCACAGGAATAGGCCATGTCGCGGTCCAGCCACAGCTGGTAGAACTCGTTGGACAGGTCGTAATGGTAGGAAATAGCCGCTGCGTCGGTGGCCTTGTCGTGGATCGAACGCACCGGACGACTCCCCTCGTCGTCATCAACCAGGGCATGACTCAACTCGTCAACGACCCTGATCACTTCGGAAATGGAGCCTTCCAGCTCCAGTTTGCCCTCGACGAAAGCTTCGCCCAGTGAGTCGAGCGTCGGATGGCTGAGCTTTGAAACCATCATGGGGTCCTTGACCACAATGGTGACGCTGGGATCCGGGCCCAGGTTGAATTCATGGCCGTCCCAGAGTCGAAGACGCAGCGGTAGCTTGAGATTCTGTAAGGCCGGTGGAAGTTGCGCGAGCATGAGTAGTCCCCCCTTGTTTCAGACGTCTGAAATGAGGGTAGACCATCCACGGAAAAATTAGCAGGCTATCGAAACAATAGCGCCTTTCTATGGTGCCCGCCGCTGGAGCAAACCCTCCTGGACCCACTGTTTCAGCCAGGTAACCGCTTGCAATGGCGCGCCCTCCTGGTAAGTGACTGCCAACTCGGCACACAGTTCGGAAAAACTCCAACCGTTGGCGACCATGCCTGTCAGCGCGCTGGCTTGCGCCGGTTCAACGCTGCGGTATTGGCAGACATTCTGATGGCGCCAGACCAGGCACACCTGCGCCAATGGCAGGGCTTCGCTGCCGGGAAAGTCCCACTCGCCCTTGCTCGCACGCCAGATGCCCAGGCTGTTGAAATCACACAGCACCTGCTGCACCGAGGGCACGAACTGCACCTGCAGCCCTGGCCAGTCTTCGGGCGGCAGCGTTGCCATGTCTTGCAGGGCCAACGGCTCGCCCTGCGGTGCATCAAAGGCCAGGGTGAATGCCCATTCGAGCCGCGCCAGCTCGGCAGGCGCCAAACCTTGCTCGCCATAATGCTCAACGATAAACCCGGGGAACCGCTCGCCAAACCAGCGCAGGCTGTAATGGGCCGAGGGATAACGGCAGATATAGGCCGAACCCAACGCTGCAAACTCCTCGTCCCCCAGCCAATACCAGACGGCGCTGAAGTCATCGCGCAGCACTTCCTGCAACCGGGCGTGATAGGCGTTGTGGTAAATCGCCAGGCCCGTCTCGACATCCAGGGTCGGGCCGCCGATCAAGGTGGCGCTGAAGCTGTTGCTGGCAGTGGAAGACTCGGCCAGCAAATGCCGCTCAAAGGCCAATTGCCAATCGATCAGGCGCATAACGCTCTCCTGTCCAGCGCGCTCGCGCCCAGTTCGCGGGCCTTGTTCAACTCGTCGAGCAGCTCCTGGAAAGGCGGGAAATGGTCATCGCGTTCGAGCAAGGTCGAGACTGGCCCAAGGTGCTCCAGGGTCCGCTGGTACAGCGCCCACACCGGATCGCATACCGGATGGTCATGGGTGTCGATCACGTAGTCGCCGTAATCCATATGCCCGGCCAGGTGCAGTTGGCGGATGCTTTCGGGCGGCAGGTTGCGGATAAATTCCCAGGCGTCGAACCCGTGATTGCGCGAGCTGACGTAGACGTTATTCACGTCCAGCAGCAACTGGCAGCCGGTGAGATGGGTCAGGGCGTTGAGAAATTCCCATTCGGTAAACTCATCCGCCTTGGAGCGCACGTAGCTGGAGACGTTTTCCAGCACGAACGGGCGCTGCAACACATCCTGCACCTGCCGTACGCGAGCGGCGACGTGGTACAGGCTTTCTTCGGTGTAGGGCAGCGGCAGCAAGTCATGCAACTGGTGCGCGTTGCCACGGCTCCAGCACAGGTGATCGGAAATCCACGCCGGCCGGATGCGCTCGGAGAGCTGCTTGAGTTGTTTCAGGTAATCGGTATCGAGGGCATGGGGCCCGCCGATAGACAGGGACACGCCATGCATCACCAGGGGATAACGCTCGGCTATCGCATCCAGGTAGTACAAGGCCTTGCCGCCCTGCACCAGATAATTCTCGGAGATCACTTCGAACCAATCCACGGCCGGCGATTGTTCAAGGATCTGCTGGTAGTACTCGCTGCGTAGACCCAGGCCGTAACCCAGACTCGGAAGGGAAGCGGACATAAAAACACTCCTGGGGAAAGTGTCCGCAGCGGAGGGGGTGCCCGCTGCGGTTGCACTCGGTTGTCGGTTACTCGCCGACTTTGCCGCCTTTCTGGTCGCACATCGCCTTGCTCATCGACAGGAAGCCGTGACCTTTGCAAACACCCTGGCCTTTGCAGGCGTTCTCTGCGGTCTTGCAGTCGTTCTGGCCTTTGCAGGCGTTGACGCCATAGCAATGAACCGGCGCGTCAGCGGCTTGTACCTGGGTGGCAACACCGGCGAACATGCCAGCAGCGGCGATAGCAAGGGCGGCACCGGAAACGGCGTTTTTGAAGTTCATTTTGTATTCCTCATGATCGGTAGTGGAGCCGGTCTGAACGGATTGTTCAGTCTCGACATAGCACTAGAGTGAGGTCCCCCCATGGCGTTACAGCACGACTGAAAAATTTATTCCTCGAGTTTCAATAACGGCTCCTGGAACCGCAACAAGCGCCCCGCATTCCCCAGCACCAGCAGCGTACTGAGGTTGTGCAGCACCGCCGCAATCATCGCGCCCGCCGCGCCCAGCCAGCCAAATGCGGCGAACACCACGATCGCCAGCGTCCAGCCCAGGCCGATGATCACGTTGACCTGCAGCGTGTGCCGGCACTGGCGGCTCAAGCGTACGCACGTGCCCAGGCGCCGCAGGTCGCTGCCGATCAGCACCACGTCCGCCGACGCCAGCGCGATATCCGCCCCGCCCGCGCCCATCGCCACACCGACCACGCCGGCCTTGAGCGCCAGGGAATCGTTGATCCCGTCGCCCACCACCATCGGCCGGAAACCGCTGCCGATTTCCCCCAGCACGCGATTGAGTTTGTCCTCCGGCAACGCCTGGGCTTCGACGTCGCTGATGCCCACTTCCAACGCCAGGCTGTCGGCCACGCTCTGGCGGTCGCCGGTCAGCAGCAGTTGGCGCCCCAGGCCCAATTCACGCAGCTCTTTCATCGCCTGGCGCGCTTCAGGTTTCACGCTGTCCGCCAGCAACAGCCAGGCAAGGAACTGCCCGTTCAACGCAAGCCCGGCAATCGGGCCGTCGTGATTGGGGACCGCCGTGGTCGTGATGCCCAGTTGCTCAAACAATTCCGGCCGGCCGAGGGCGGCTTCGCCCTGCCCGGTCTGGGCGACCACACCGAGGCCCTGCCGCTCGCGAATATCCGACAACACCAGCATGTGTTCCTGAGTCGCCAGCCCCGCCAACGCCCGGCTGACCGGGTGGCTGCTGGCCGAGCCGAGGCTGGCCGCCAGATTGAGCAGTGCTTGCCGATCCGGCTCGCGGGTGTCGATGGACTGCAAACGCAGGGTGCCAAACGTCAGGGTGCCGGTCTTGTCGACCACCAGGGACGTCAGGTCCGCCAGCTCTTCGAGAAACGCCGAGCTGCGAATCAGAATGCCGTGACGCGCCGCCACCGCAATGCCCGCAATCGCCGTGGCCGGCGCCGACAACACCAAAGCACACGGGCACGCCGCCACCAGCACCGCGAGCATCGCCTGGGCGTCATTGGTGACAAACCAGGTGACCGCCGCCAGCAACAGCACCAGCACCATGTAGCTGCCGGCGTAGCGCTCCAGCAATCGGGTGATCGGCGGCTTCGAACGTTCGGCGCTCTGCATCAGGGCGATGACTTTGCCCAGCGTCGACTCATTGCCGGTGCGGGTCACTTCCAGGCGCAGCAAACCGTCGAGGTTGATCGCGCCACCAAAGACCTGCACGCCGACACTCGCTTCCAGCGGCACTGATTCACCGGTAATCGGCGCGGTGTCGAGGCTGGCCTGGCCCGACAGCACCACGCCGTCGGCGGGCACGCGGTCACCGGCACGCACTTCGACGATATCGCCGGTCTTCAGGATGCCGTTGTCCACTTCCAGGATCGTCCCGTCCGCCTGCACCAACCGTGCGTGGCTACGGGTCAGCTTGCCCAGGGCATGAATCGCTTCCTGGGAGCCGATGACGCTGCGCTCTTCCAGCACATGGCCGAAGATCATGATGATCGGCAGCAGCGCGGCGGTCAGCAGGTCACCGGTAGCCCAGGCGCCGAGCATCGCCAGCGCAATGAGTTGGTCGGTGATGCCATGCAAACTTGGATACCGCAGGCTGTACCAGGCCGAGCGCATCACGGGCACGGCCACCAGCAATGAGGCGACGCCCAACAGCAGTTGGCTCACGCCGGTCTGGTCCGGCGCCAGCCAGCGCCATACCAGGCCCAGGCTGAGCAGGCCCAGGGCGAGCATCGCCAGGGTCAGTTGCCGGGCGGCGCTGCGTTGTTCGGCCGACGAGAGCATCGGGGCTGCGTGGGCGGTCATTGTTCGGCTCCCTGAATGATCAGGCGGGAATCGTCTTTAGGGTCAACCGTGGTCACGGAGCCGGCCTGCCCGAGAATCTTCGGCAGGCGTTCGCGGTAGAGGCGCAGCAACAGGCCTGGGTCTTGGACCTGGGCCAGGCTGGCGACGGTAGCGGTTTGCGCCTGGGCGTTGGACAGCCGTTCGCTGGCCTGGGCGTGAGCCACTTGCACGGCGCGGTCGGCGTCCTGGTTGGCGGTCTGGGTAAGTTTTTCGGCGTCGGTGCGCGCATTGGCCACCGCCTTGTCGGCTTGCTGGCTGGCGGTCAGCACTGCGTTGAAGGCATTGACCGCCGGGCCCGGCAAGCTCGATTGCACGTCGACCCGGGTGACTTCGATGCCCAGGCCAAGGCCGGTGGACGCCAGGTCAGCCAGGCGTTGATTGATGCCGCGCACCAGGTCGCCACGCAGCCGTTCGCGGCGTTCGGCGGCCTGGTTGTCGGCGCCGATCAACTCGGGGCGCGCCACCAGAATCGTGTCCAGATCCCGCGCCGCAGTCAGCACCACAGCGCTGCGGGTGACCAGTCGATCCAGCGCCGGCAGCACGTGATCGCCCTGCAACACAAACGCATAGGGTTCGGTGACCTTGTAGAAGACCCGCACATCCAGTTGCACCACGCCGGCATCGCCAGTCAGCAGGTAACCGGAGCCGGCCAGGGCATCGCTCAGCGGCGTGGCAAAACTGGCCACGCGATCGGCTTGGGTGGCCGCATCGGAACGCAGCAGGTTTTCCACCCGGCGCTCGATCACCCGGTCCGCGGCGGGCAACAGCACCACTTGCTCGAACGGACGCGGCCAGGCCAGCAGCAGCCCGGCATTCTGGATCCGGTCCAGCGCACCGAAGTGCAACACCACGGCGCGGTTCTGCGGGTCGATCTGGCGCACGTTGGAAAACGCCCACGCCAGCGCGGCCAATACCGTCACCGCATACAGCGCCAGGAACGTCAGCCGTCCAGCCTGGATCCACGGGCTGTCGAGGCTTTCCCGCTCACTCATGGCTGGACATCCTTCGGCCCATCCACCAGCGCGCGGAAAGGCGCGGCGTCGGTGCGCAGGATGATCTTGGTGCCCGGCGTGACCACTGTGCCAAGGGTGTCGAGGGAACGCAGCAGGTTATACAGCTGCGGATTGCCGGCGTAGGCACGGCCATAAATCTGCGCAGCCTCCACCCGGGATTGCGCTTCGATGTCGGCGGCTTTCACCGTGGCGTCGGCCTGGACGATTCGCGCATCACGCTCGGCGGCCGAACGAATCTGCGCCGCTTCACGCTTGCCCACGGCGGTTCGTTCCGTGGCGATGGTCTCGCGCTCGGCGCGCATGCGGTCGACGGTGGCGGCGAGGGTCACCGAGGGCAAGGTCAGCCGTTCAACGCCCACCTGCACCACACGCACGCCATAGGTGGTGAGCAATTGTTGATCAATCTGCTGGCGCAACTGCGCTTCAAAATCGGCAATGCGCACCTGGCTGGCATCGGTGTTCACCAGGTTGGCCAGGTCGAAACTGGCGGCGGTGGTTTCCAGCGCCGAGCCGACAAAGGTACGAATCTGCCGCGCCGCTTCATCCGGCTGGTTCTGCACCGCACGCATAAAGCGCTGCACGTTGTCGGGATCGCCCTGCACCTGCCAGGCCACGTAGGCCTGCACGATGATCCGCAGGCCATCGCGGGTGCCCACATCCTGCAAACCGCTGGAGGTGGTGCGCAGGCGCAGGTCTACCGGAATCGCCGCCTCGAACGGCGCCGGCCAGCGCCAGCCCAGGCCCGGCTCCAGCAATACCCGCGACGGGTTGCCGAAGCGGGTAATCACCGTGGCTTCACCGGAACGCACCTGCACCAGGCTCGCTGCGGCGACCGCGAACAGCACCAGCAATACCGCCCAGCCCATACGCCGCCAGGGGAACGGGCCGGCTTCGTGTTCATCGCCATGATGGTGATGATGGTGGCCGTGGTGGTGACCATGGCCTGCGTGATCGTGAGAATGAGCGCTCAACAGATGAACTCCTTATTGAACGGCTTTACGCGGCACCGCAGGGTCGGCCGGTAAGGTAAAGGAACGCAGATCGATGGTCGGTGCGCCACTGGCGCCCAGGCGATGATCAAGAATGAGTAACTTGGCGTGGGCCAGGCCCTGGCTCAGTTGGCTCAGGTACTGCTCCAGCACGAAGGCCTGGCCGGCTTGTTGATAGGCCTTTTGTTCGGCGCTGAAGCGCAGGTCCGCCGCTTGGGCGCCGGCGCTGACTTCATGGGCCGTGGCCTGGGCCTGGTCGCGGGCGGTACTGGCTTGCAGCAACGCCTGGTTGGTCTGCTCACTGGCAGCGCCGCGCTCCCGGGAAATCAGCGCCTGGGCGCCGATCTGCGCAGCTTGCACCGCGTGGTAGGCATTCGCCGCACCGGAGGGCGGGTGAATGGCTTCCACCACGGTGGCGAGAATTTCCACGCCGCTGTCGAGTTTCTTCAGGTCCGCTTGCACCGCCTGGCCAATTTCATCGGCGAGGCTGTTGCGTTCTTCACCCAGCAATTCATCGAGGGTTCGCGAGGCAAACTCGTGCACCAGGATGCGGCTGGCGGTGCTGCGGATCAGCGTGGGCACATCGGCGCTGTTATAGGTGGCGGCGAGTGCGGCCTGGTCGGTCAAGCCGATGCGGTACACAAAGCGCACGTCCATATTGACGATCTGGAAGCTCTGCTTGTCGCCGCTGCTGCTGGCGATCACCTGGGATTTGTCATTTACATGGCTGGCGTCCCACAGGCGATTGGCGATCAGCGGCGCCGGGCCCTCGGCCGGAGCGACGTCGGTGTTTGCCGCTTCGCCAACGCTGGTGGCCAGCTCATGGACCACGCCGTTTTCCACGTTCAGTACGCGACCCAGCGGCCACGGCAAACCGGCATGCAGGCCAGGCCCGAAGACCTCCACCGGCTTGCCAAAGCGTTCATAGATCCCACGGCTTTGCAGGGCGACTTCATGCACGCCGGTCAGCAACCAGCCTACGGCCAGCACCACCACCAGCACTGGCAGGAATGCCCGGCGCATATAGGTGAAGGCCCAGATCTGCCGCAGGTCGATGCCGAAACGGTTGTGCAGTTCGTGCTGCAGGGCGAGCAACGGTTGCGGCGGCCAGCGCAGCATCCCGGCGATAAAACTTTGCGCCATCAGGCGCGGTTCAAGCCGCTCCTGGCGCGGGCTGAACAGCGACAGCAGGCCTCTTAGCAGAAACTCCAGCGCCACCAGGGCCGGCAACAGGCCGACCAACACGGCCAGGCGCAAGGGCCACACGGACTCTTCACCGGCAAACAGCAGACAAATCGCACTGATCACCAGGCAGATAATCGCCACCCGGCCCAGTTGCGCCAGTTGCACCGCTTCCGGCCATTGGGCGGTGCTTTCCTGGGCCATGCGCCGTTCAAACACCAGCAAGCCGAACGCCAGTGCCAAGGCAATGGCGGCGCCCACACTGGCAGCCTGGCCCAGCGCCGCGGCGGGCAAGGTCAAGCTCCAGAATTCCAGAACGCTGAAGAATGCCAGCAACGACCAGCCGCACAGCCAGAACACCGGTGCGCCAATCTGCACCAGCAAGCCGTTACCGACGCGACCGAACTGCCGGTTTAGCCAGCCAGGTTCTTCTTGTGGCAGCGGCGGTTCGATCAGCCGTGCAGCCGGCTCCTCCAGCGCCATGGCCCGCCAATCCGCGACCCACCACGCCGATTGCAAGCCAGCCACCAGCACCAGCAACGCCGAGGCGCAGTTGATCAGCACCACCGGCCAGATCGACAGCGGGGCGAACAGCGCCACAAACAGCGCCAGCATCCAGCCGCCGACCGCCAGCACCGTCAGGCCAATGCCGGCCTGCCTTAACCGGCGGGCATGAAACAACCCCTGCTGAAAACGCGGCAGCCCTTCGATGGCCACGTCATCAGCGTCTAGATCCACTCGCATCCCCAAACGCCCACCCAGAAACAATTAGTTACTCTATAACCCGAAGCGTGAAATTTTTGTTTGGTTTCACACAGATAGTGACGAAAGCCCCAGAAACACGAGCCATCACTGGTTTCAGCGGTGATAAATCGGCACACTCCCCAGAGTTTTTCGCGGGCTTACGGACAAGGAAGCGTCACTCCCCATGATTTCGATCTATCAGCTTAAACCGCGTTTTCAGAACCTGCTGCGCCCGCTGGTGCAGCGCCTCTACGACAACGGCACCACCGCCAACCAGATCACCGTGCTGGCCGGGGTGGTTTCCCTGCTGGTGGGATTGCTGATTGCCGGCTTCGCACAACATGTGTGGCTGTTTGCGCTGATCCCGCTGTGGATGATCCTGCGCATGGCCCTCAATGCCATCGACGGCATGCTCGCCCGGGAATTCGGCCAGCAGTCGCGACTCGGCGCCTACCTCAATGAACTGTGTGACGTGATCGCCGACAGCGCACTGATCCTGCCGTTTGCGCTGATCCCCGAGGTCAGCCTGGCGCCGGTGTTGCTGGTGACGCTGCTGGCGGTGTTCAGCGAATACGCCGGCGTGCTCGGGCCGATGGTCGGGGCTTCCCGGCGTTACGACGGCCCGATGGGCAAGAGTGATCGGGCGTTTGTGCTCGGGGTGCTGGCCACCGGCGTAGCGCTGGGCTGGCTGGGTGCCGGTTGGGTCGATGCGGTGATGTGGCTGGTCGCGGCGTTGCTGGCCTACACCCTGGTCAACCGCGTGCGCCAAGGCTTGAAAGAAGAAACGAACACCTCCCCTTCTGCATAAGGATTTTGCGATGCGTGAACAGCAAGAGCACACCTTCAGCACCCATGACGGGGTGGAGCTTTTCTACCGTCATTGGCCCGCCACCGCACCCGCGGGCTTTGCGCCGCGCAAGGCGATCTTGCTGTTCCATCGCGGCCACGAACACTCCGGTCGTATCGCCCACCTGGTGGACGAGCTGAACCTGCCGGAGTTCGACTTCTTCGCCTGGGACGCCCGTGGCCACGGCCAATCGCCCGGCGCGCGCGGCGACAGCCCGAGCTTCGCCACCAGTGCGCGGGACGTGCAGACTTTCGTTGACCATATCCGCAGCGCCTACAACATCGAGGAAGAACACCTCGCAGTGATCGCCCAAAGCGTCGGCGCGGTGATCGCGGCCACCTGGGTGCACGACTACGCGCCGAAGATTCGCTCGCTGGTACTCGCCTCCCCCGCATTCAAGGTCAAACTCTACGTGCCCTTCGCCCGGCCGGGCCTGGCGTTGATGCGCAAGTTTCGCGGCAACTTTTTCGTCAACAGCTACGTCAAGGCCAAGTTCCTGAGCCATGACCCGGAGCGCGTGGCGTCCTACGACAGTGATCCGCTGATCACCAAAGCCATTTCCGTGAATGTGCTGCTGGGCCTGTACGAAGCGGCCGACAGGGTTGTAGCCGATGCCCAGGCAATTCAGGTACCGACCCAACTGCTGATCTCCGGCTCGGACTTTGTGGTGCACCGCAAACCCCAGCAGCAGTTTTTCGACCGCCTCGGCAGCTTGAAGAAAGAGCTGCACATACTCCCCGGCTTCTTCCACGACACCCTCGGTGAACGTGATCGTGCCGTGGCCTTGAGCAGCGCCCGGCGCTTTATCCTGCAGAACTTCGAACACCCGCTGGACCGCGCCTCCTTGCTGGATGCCGACAGGATTGGCCTGACCTGCGCCGAATCCGAGTCCCTCGCCGCGCCGTTGCCACGCAACTCCCTGCGCGACCTGTATTGGCGCATGACCCGCGCCAGCATGGGCCTGGGCAGCAAACTGTCGGATGGCGTGAAGCTCGGTTTCGACACCGGCTTCGACTCCGGCAGCACCCTGGACTACGTGTACCGCAACAAACCCACCGGCAAAGGCGGGCTGGGGCGGATGATCGACACCAATTACCTGAACTCCATCGGCTGGCGCGGTATTCGTCAGCGCAAGTTGAACGTGGAAGAGCTGCTGCGCCTGGCGATGGCCAAGCTGCGGGACGAGCAGCGGGAAGTGCGCATCGTCGACATCGCCGCCGGGCATGGTCGGTACATTCTGGAAGCCTTGCAGGGCGTTTCGCCGTTGCCGGAATCGATCCTGCTGCGGGACTACAGCGATATCAACGTGCGCGACGGTGGCGCGCTGATTCGTGAAAAAGGGCTGGGGGATATCGCCCAGTTCGTCAAAGGCGATGCGTTTGACCGGGCGGACCTTGCGGCGCTGGAACCCAAGCCGACGCTGGCGGTGGTGTCCGGGCTATATGAACTGTTCGCGGATAACGCGATGGTCGGTGGCTCGCTCGCGGGCTTGGCCGAAGCCGTGGAGCCCGGTGGTTATCTGGTGTACACCGGCCAACCGTGGCATCCGCAACTGGAACTGATCGCCCGCGCCCTCACCAGCCACCGCCAGGGCCAGGCCTGGGTAATGCGCCGGCGCAGCCAGGCGGAAATGGATCAACTGGTGGCAGCCGCCGGTTTCCGCAAGATCACCCAACGCGTGGATGAGTGGGGGATTTTCAGCGTGTCCCTGGCACAGCGAGCCTGACCCATGCGTGAACCGGGCCTGTTGAAACCGGCGGTGCTGTGGCTGCTGCTGTTGGCGCCGCTGTTTTTCAGCACCTACGGCTTTGCCACGTGGGTCACCAGCCAGCGCAGCGACGTGGGCACGATGGTGTTCGGCTGGGAAACCCATATCCCGTTCTGGGCCTGGACCATCGTGCCCTACTGGTCGATCGACCTGCTCTACGGTTTCTCCCTGCTACTGCCAAGCACCCGCCATGAACTGAAACAACATGCCTTGCGCCTGCTGACGGCCCAAGTGATTGCCGTCACCTGCTTCCTGATCTGGCCCTTGCGCTTCACCTTTGAAAGGCCGGCGCTGGACGGCGTGTTTGGCTGGCTGTTTGCGGTACTCGCCGGGTTCGACAAGCCGTTCAACCAGGCGCCGTCGTTGCACATCGCGCTGCTGGTGGTGCTGTGGATAATGTATCAGCGGCATAGCCAGGGCCTGTGGCGCTGGCTGGTGCATGGCTGGTTCGCGTTGATCGGCCTTTCGGTGCTGACCACTTATCAACATCACTTTATTGACTTACCCACAGGCGCCCTCGCCGGCTGGATGTGCGTGTGGCTGTGGCCGCTGGAACATCCGAGCCCGCTGCTGAATGCCCAGCTGACCAGGGACCGCCAGCGTTGGCGCCTGGGGCTGCGCTATGGCTTCGGGTCGCTGGTGTGTTTGATCCTGGCGTTTTCCCTTGGCGGCGGCTGGTTGTGGCTGCTTTGGCCGGCGGTATCCCTCGGCTTGATGAAGGCGAATTACCTGGTACTGGGCGTTTCGGGATTTCAGAAACGCGCCGACGGACGACTCACTCCGGCGGCGCGCTGGTTGTTGGCGCCTTATCTGGTGGCTGCCTGGATCAATTCCCGCCTGTGGACACGTAGACATCCACAGCCCGATCAGGTTGTGGATAACGTTTGGCTGGGGCGAATTCCCACCAGCGGTGAGCTGGGATCATTCAAGGCGGTGGTCGATCTGTGCGCCGAATTGCCGATTAATCCACAGGGTCGCGCCTACTACAGCCTGCCAGTGCTCGATCTCACGGCGCCCACTGCAGCGCAATGCGTGGAAGCCGCCCAAGCGATAGAGCGGCTACGCTCAACCGGACCCTTGCTGGTGTGCTGCGCCCTCGGTTACTCACGCAGCGCCACCGCCGTGGCTGCATGGCTGCTGCATACCGGGCGCGCAGGCAATGTCGACGAGGCGGTGGCTATTATTCGTACAGCACGCCCACGTGTGGTCCTGCATTCCGCGCACCGTGAAGCCCTGGAGGGTTTAGCCCATGCCCGCTGATATGGAATTACAGGTCGTCGCCAGCCTGCTGCGGCGGGGCCGTTCCCTGGATCAGTTATCCACAGGCCTGACCTTGCTCGGCGTACTGTTCGGCCTCGCTCAACTGCTGATGGCCAGCATCACGCCGGTCTGCCTGATCCTCAGCCTGTGGATGATTGTGCTCGGGCTGCTGGAAAAATATTGGGCGCTGCGGGTGGCCTTCGACGCCGACCTGTTCGCCCTGCTCGCCCGCGACACCGACCGCACGCCCGACTTCGACCAGGCCATGCAAACCCTTGGCCTGCAATCCGCCAAACGCGCAGGCCGCCCCTGGACCGAGCGCCGTCGCGGCGCCCTGAAACTGTTGCGCAAGCAAGCCTACCTGCTGGCGGCGCAAGTGCTGCTGACCGTGGCCGTCATCCTGGCCAGCCCCTGGCTGCCCTTCGCCGGATAAGGAATCCTCATGTTCGAACCTGTGGTCGCCACCCTGATTACCTCCATGGCCCGCACCGTCACCGGCGCCCGCAGCCTGTGGCTTGGCTGCGCGCCGGTGCCGGTGCAACGCATCTACTACGCCAACCACAGCAGCCACGGCGATTTCGTGCTGCTGTGGGCCTCGTTGCCGCAGAACCTGCGTAAATTCACCCGCCCGGTGGCCGGCAGCGACTACTGGAACACCAGCGCCCTGCGCCGCTACATCATCAACCGGGTGTTCAACGGCGTGCTGATCGACCGCGAGCGCAAGGACCCTGTGGATAACCCTCTGGCGCCGATGCTTCAGGCCCTGGAAAACGGCGACTCGCTGATCATCTTTCCCGAGGGCACGCGCAACCTGGAAGACGGCCTGTTGCCGTTCAAAAGCGGGCTGTATCACCTGGCCAAGAGTTATCCACAAGCCGAATTGATCCCGGTGTGGATCGCCAACCTCAACCGGGTCATGCCCAAGGGCCGTGTGCTGCCGCTGCCCTTGCTGTGCACCACCAGCTTCGGCGCACCGCTGCAACTGGAGGACGGCGAAGACAAGGCGCTGTTCCTCGCCCGCACCCGCGACGCCTTGCTCGCCCTTGCCCCGGAGCATTCCTGAGATGGATAGCCAAACCCTGATGTTGTTCGGCGGGATCGGCGCGATCCTCGTGCTCGCCTCGCTGATCGGCCTGATCCTCAAACTGCGCACCCGTGGCACACCCAACGCGGTGATCGACAACCTCAACGCCCGCATCAATGCGTGGTGGGTGATGGTGGTGGTGATCGGCGTGGCGTTCTGGCTCGGCACCGGCGCGGTGATCCTGCTGTTTTACGCCGTGTCGTTCTATGCCCTGCGGGAATTCCTCACACTCACGCCGACCCGGCGAAGCGATTACCCGGCGCTGGTGGCGGCCTTCTACCTGGCGCTGCCGCTGCAATACCTGCTGATCTACTTCGACTGGTACGGGCTGTTCTCGATCTTCATCCCGGTGTACGTGTTCCTGCTGCTGCCGATCCTCGCGTCACTGGGCGGCGACAGTACGCACTTCCTGGAACGGGCATCGAAGGTGCAATGGGGGCTGATGATCGCGGTGTTCTGTGTGTCCTTCGTGCCGGCGCTGCTGACCCTGGATATCGTCGGCTACGAAGGCCGCAACCTGCTGCTGATTGCCTACCTGGTGATCGTGGTGCAACTGTCGGACGTGTTGCAGTACGTGTGCGGGAAGCTGTTCGGCAAACACAAGATCGCGCCCAACTTGTCGCCGTCTAAAACCGTGGAAGGGTTTGTCGGCGGGATTCTGCTGTCGTCGCTGATTGGCGCGGCGCTGTGGTGGACCACGCCGTTCAACCCCTGGCAGTCGTTCCTGATTGCGCTGTTGATCAACCTGCTGGGATTTGCGGGCGGGATCGTGATGTCAGCGATCAAGCGCGACCGCGGCGTGAAAGATTGGGGGCACATGATCGAAGGGCACGGCGGGATGCTGGATCGGCTGGATTCAGTGTGTTTTGCCGCGCCGATCTTCTTTCATCTCGTGCGCTACTGGTGGACCTGACGACCACCTTCCTCCCCAAATCCACACAACCCCAGTGGCGAGGGAGCTTGCTCCCGCTGGAGTGCGCAGCGCTCCCAGGATTTTGGGGCCGCTACGCAGCCCAGCGGGAGCAAGCTCCCTCGCCACAACAAGCGTCCTTACCACAATAAGAAAGCACCAGCCGGGAAGGTGCCCCCGGCGTCATTATCTGATCGTTCCCACGCTCTGCGTGGGAATGCATCCGGTGACGCTCCGCGTCACGACTTTTAGAGCGGACGCGGAGCGTCCAGGGCGGCATTCCCACGCGGAGCGTGGGAACGATCTAGCCGGGAAGGTGACTCAGCGGCAACGCCCCGGGCGTCTTCACCGTCTGAATCGCGAAGTTACTGCGGATATCACTCACCCCCGGCAACTTCAACAAGCTCCCGGTCAGGAACCGTTCATACCCGCGCAAGTCCGGCACCACCACTTGCAGCAGGAAATCCGACTCCCCCGACACCAGAAACGCCGAAATCACCTGGGGCAGCGCCGTCACCGCCAACCGAAACGCCTCCGCCTGTTCGTCGTTATGCCGCTCCACTTTCACCCCGACAAACACCGTCAGCCCCAACCCGACTTCATCCCGGTCCAGGCTTGCCTGATAACCACGAATCACCCCGGCCTCTTCCAGCAGCCGCACACGCCGCAAGCAGGGCGAGGCCGACAGGCCAATCTCGTCCGCCAGTTGCACGTTGCTCAGCCGGCCATCCCGTTGCAGGGCTTCAAGAATCTTGCGGTCAAATGCGTCCAGCTTCAGATTTGGCATAAGTGAAATGTTTCGCCCGAAAAAAGTGGCAGATTGTGCCAAGACTAGACGCTTTTCCATCTGACTACGCAAGCACCTGCCCCGGCCTTCGCCCCTAAAATTGCCCTACGAATCACCTACCGCAAGGGGCAGGCACATGGCAGAACTCTGGTTGTTTTTAGTCGCGTTGGCAGTGGTGTACCTGCTGCCCGGCCCGGACATGATCCTGCTGCTGCAAACCGGCGCCCGCCAGGGCAAGGCGATGGCACTGGCAACCGCAGGCGGCTTGGGCTTGGCGCGAGCCTGCCACGTGGCGCTGGCGGGGATGGGCCTGGCGACCCTGTTCAAGGTCGCACCCTGGACCTTCGATGTGGTGCGCCTGGGCGGTGCGGCGTATCTGCTGTGGATCGGCGTGCAGTGCCTGCGCTCAAACCTGCTGCCCAACCTGAACGCCGAGCACAGCACGACGCCGGCGCATGCCTGGCGCGAAGCCTTCCAGCGGGGTTTGCTGACCAACCTGCTCAACCCCAAGGCGCTGCTGTTCTGCTCCGTGCTGCTGCCGCAATTCATTGATCCACATGGCGCATCGGTGACGGCGCAGTTTGCGCTGTTGGGGGCGATTCTGGTGGCGGTCGGCCTGGGATTCGACAGTTGCTATGGATTGGCCGGCGCAAGAATCGGCCGCTGGCTGGAACGCAGCCCGTCCGCCCAGCGCCTTCAGCAATGGCTGTTTGGCAGTCTTTTGATCGGTTTTGCGATACGCCTCACCTTCGTACAGCAAGCCTGAGCTTTGCGGCGCATTTGCCGTCATCTTTTGTATCAAAGAGACGTGTAAGATACGCGACACATTGCCAGGGATGCTCACCATGTTTGATTCGTTAAAAGCGACCAGCCGCCGTTTTTTCGGGGCCTTGATCTCAGTGGTGAGTGTTCTGTTCAGCGCCGTTCGATGGCTGGCGCGCAGCCTGTTCGGCCAGTGGCAGCCGCCGCGCTGGCTGCAAGCCACAGGCAACGGTCTGGTCAACGTCGGCCACAAGGCCCGGGCTTATCCGCGCCAGGCTGCGGGCGGCGCGCTGGCCCTGGTACTGGTGCTGGCCGCGGGCTTTTACGGCTGGCACTGGTATTCCCACCTGCCACAGCCCCACACCGTGGGTTATTCGCTGCACAAGCCCAACCTGACGGATTACACCCAGCCGCAACCGGTTGTGGATAACTTGCAGGTACGCTTCGCCGAATCCGTGGCCCCGCTGGCGGCCATCGGCAAGCCGGTCACCGAAGGCATCACCCTCAAGCCTGCCATCGCCGGCGCCTGGCGCTGGGCGGATGACCGCAGCCTGGTGTTCACCCCGGAAAAAGACTGGCCCGTCGACGCCCACTACACCATCGACCTGGCCAAGAAAACCCTGTTGGCCGACGGCGTACTGCTCAGCCAATACACCAGCCAATTCTCCACCCAGCCGTTCCGCGCCACCTTGACGCAAAACGAGCTGTACCAGGACCCGAGCAACCCGACGCAGAAACAGCTGGTAGCGACCTTCCACTTTTCCCACCCGGTAGACGAAGACAGCGTACGCAAACGTGCCTCGGTCACCCTCGGCAAAGGCTTGGCCTACCGCGATGCGCAACTGCCCAATCGCCCGGAAATCACCTTCGACGAACACAAGCTTAACGCCTTTGTGCGCTCTGCCGCTCTGGCCACCCCACTGGAAAGCACCCCGGTCAGCGCCAAGCTCGATGAAGGCCTCAAGGCCCGTGATGGCGGCAATCCCAGCTCGGCGCCGCTGGTGGCCGAAGTCACCGTGCCCGGCCGCTATCGCCTGACCTTTACCGGCGCCGAAGTCAGCTTTGTCGACAACGAGCGCGGCGAACCCGAGCCGGTGTTGATGTTCAGCAGTTCCAGCGCCGTGGCCGACGAGACCATCGCCAACAAGGTGCAGGCCTGGATGCTGCCGGAAAAAGCCGAGGACGATACCCGCCCCTGGAACCTGCAAGACATCGACGACAAGCTGTTGGCCAGCAGCACCAAGGTCAAGCTGACCCACGTGCCGAGCGTCGAACCGCTGAACACCCTGCACGCCTTCAAGTTCAAGGCCCCGCCGGGCCGCGCCCTGTATGTGCGGGTGCCGGCCAACCTGGAAGCCATCGGCGGCTACCTGGCGAAAAATCCGACAGCCTCTCTCGTGAGCATGCCGGCTTATCCACGCACGCTGCAGTTCCTGTCCGACGGCGCCCTGCTCAGCCTCACCGGCGAAAAACGCCTGGGCTTCATGGCCCGTGGCGTACCCGGCGCCCATGTGGAAATCGCGCGCCTGCTGCCCAACCAGTTGCAACACCTGGTGGACCAGAGCAGCGGTAGCTTTGCCCGACCGAATTTTGCCAATGACTACTTCGACCGGATGGTGGAGCGTCAGAGCCTGGACATTCCGCTGTCGGCTGGCGACCCGTCGAAAACCGTCTACGACAATGTCGACCTGAGCAGCTACCTGACGGCCAACGGCGGCCGCCGGGGGATTTTTGTGCTCAAGCTGAGCCCGCAGGACGACCCGGCTGATCGCACCTTCGACTACTCGCGCAACACCACCAGCGACCTGCGTTTCATCGTGGTCACCGACTTGGGCATCATCGCCAAGCGCTCCAGCGATGGCAGCCACGATGTGTACGTGCAGTCCATCGGCAACGGCTCGCCGGTGTCCGACGCCCAGGTCGATATCATCGGCCGCAACGGTTTGCCGGTCGCCAGCGGCCATACCGACGCCGAAGGTCACGCGCACTTCGCCAAGCTGGATGAACTGCGCCGTGAGAAAACGCCGTTGATGTATGTGGTCAGTCGCGGCAATGACCAATCCTTCCTGCCGATTGCCCGTCAGTCGCAACAGCTGGATTTGTCACGCTTTGATGTAGGCGGCCTGGAAGAGGACGGTGCGATCAATCGCCTCAGCGCCTACCTGTTTACCGATCGCGGCCTGTACCGGCCCGGTGAGACCGCGCACCTGGGCATGATCGTGCGCAGCGGCGACTGGAAAGGCGCCCTGCAAGGCCTGCCGGTTGAGTTGCAGATCACCGACCCCCGTGGCCTTGAGGTGATTCGCCAGCCGTTGAAACTGTCGGCCAGCGGTTTTGAAACCTTCGATTTCCCAAGCAGCGAAGTAGCCCCATCCGGCGATTACACCGCGACCCTGCAACTGATCGGTGAGAAGCAGCGTCGTACCGACCTGGGCAGCGTCAGCTTCAAGGTCCGCGACTTTGAACCGGACCGGATGAAAGTCAGCCTGAGCCTGCACGATACACCGGTGCTGGGCTGGATCCCGCCGGACCAGGTGGTGGCCAAGGTCACCGCGATGCACTTGTTCGGCGCTCCGGCGGCGGGTCGTCGCGTCACGGCGAAAATGTCCCTGAGCCCCACGCTCGCGGCCTTTGATCGCTACCCGGATTACCGCTTCCGCCTGAATGACTCGCTGGAAGAAGCCAGCTCCGAAGACCTGGCCGAAACCACCGTCGACGACAATGGCCAGGCGGTGCTGGACCTGAACCTGCAACGCTTCGCCAACAGCACCTACCGCCTGCAAGTGATGACCCAGGTGTACGAAGCCGAAGGCGGTCGCAACGTCGCCGCACAAAGCGCATTGCTGGTGTCGGCGGCGCCGTACCTGGTGGGTGTGAAGAGCAAGGATTCGCTGTCTTTCGTCGCCAAGGACGCCCCGCGTGAAGTGCAATGGCTGGCCGTGGCGCCAGACCTTACGCCAGTCGCAGTCGACGGCCTGACCAGTGAAGTGGTCGAGCACCGCTACGTCTCGGTGCTGGTGAAGCAATCCAACGGCACCTACAAATACGAGTCGCGCATCAAGAACATCAGCCAGCCGGCCTCGCCGCTGGTGATGACCAAGGACGGCGCCAAGCAAACCCTGAACACCGGCACCCCGGGCGATTTCACCCTGCAACTCAAGGACGCCAACGGCAACCTGCTGAACCAGATCGACTACAGCGTCGCCGGCCGGGGCAACACCTCGCGCTCCCTGGAGCGCAACGCCGAACTGCAACTGCGCCTGGATAAACGCAGCTACGCCACCGGTGATGAGATCGCCATCAGCATTCGCGCGCCGTACACCGGCGCCGGGTTGATCACCATCGAGCGGGACAAGGTCTACACCCAGCAGTGGTTCAAGGCCGACAGCACCAACAGCGTGCAACACATCCGCGTTCCTGCGGGGCTTGAGGGCAATGCCTACGTCAACGTGCAGTTCGTACGGGACATTGGTTCGTCCGAGGTCTACATGAGCCCGCTGTCCTACGGCGTAGTGCCGTTCAGTATCAACCTCGACGCGCGGCGCATGGCGCTGAAAGTCGAAGGCCCGGCGAAGATCGAGCCGGGGCAGACCCTGGATATCAAGGTCAACGCCGACCGCCCTGGTCGCGCAGTGGTCTACGCGGTGGACGAAGGCATCCTGCAAGTGGCGCGCTACCAGACGCCGGACCCGTTGGGCTTCTTCTTCCAGAAGCGTGCACTGGAGGTCGGCACCAGTCAGATCCTTGACCTGATCCTGCCGGAATTCAGCCGCCTGCTCAGTGGGGCAGCGCCGGGTGGCGATACGGAAGGCGCCCTGGCCAACCACCTCAACCCGTTCAAGCGTAAACATCAGCCGCCTGTGGCCTGGTGGTCTGGCCTGGTGGACTTGCCGGCCGGTGAAACCGTGCTGCATTACCAGGTTCCGGACAGCTTCAATGGCAAGCTGCATCTGTTTGCGGTGGCCGTGGACAGCGACAGCGTGGGCGTCAGCGAGGCCAACACCGAAGTGCGCGGGCCGCTGGTGATTACGCCGAACGTGCCGGCCTTTGTCGCACCGGGGGATGTGTTCAGCGTCAGCGCCGGGGTGTTCAGCAACCTGGACGCGGCGGCGGACGTGAAGTTTGAAGTGCAGACCAGCGATGGCCTGCAGGTGCAAGGCGACAAGGCCAGCACCCTGGCCCTGCAACCGCGCAAGGAGGGTGTCGCCGAGTTCAAGATCAAGGTAGGCGAAACCCTCGGCTCGGCAGACTTGCGCTTCGTCGCGGTGCTGCCGGATGGCAAGCGTATCCAGGTGGCGGAAACCACGTCGATCCGACCCTTGAGCGAGCATCGGGTGGCCCTGAGCCTGGGCCGTTTCGACAGCGCCAGCAAAGAGCTGAAACCGACCCGCGAGCTGTTCAGCCAGTTGCGCGATGTGCAGTTGGGCGTCGCCGCTTCGCCGCTGGTATGGGCCAACGGCCTCAAGCATTACCTGGATGACTATGGCTACGCCTGCACCGAGCAATTGGTGTCCAAGGCCATGCCGGCGTTGATCTGGGGTGGTAACGCGCCGGAGGCCGAGCAGGCCTTCAGCGGTGCGGTGCGCATGCTGCGTCAACGGCAAAACCAGGCCGGCGGTTTCGGCTTGTGGGCGGCCAACCCGGATGTGGCGCCGTATGCCAGCCTGTACGCCACCGACTTCCTGATCGAAGCCAGGGAGCGCGGGCTGCCGGTGCCGGAAGACCTGCTGCAACGCTCCAACGCGTACCTCACCGACCTGGCCAACGGCCCGAGCGAAGGCCTGTCGGAATTGCGCAACCGCGCCTACGCCAGTTACCTCCTGAGCCGTCAGGGGATTCTGGTGAGCGGCGCCTTGAGCGATATCCGCGAGCGCTACGAAAGCTACTTCAAGGACACCTGGCAGAACGACATTGGCGCGGCGTACGTGGCCGCCAGCTACAAGCTGCTCAAGCAGGATCGTCAGGCCGATACCTTGTTCCGCAAGGTGCCGTGGCTTTCCCTGTCGGATAAATGGAACAGCGACGGCCTGTATTACGACCCGCTGGTGCACGACGCCGAGCACCTGCATTTGCTCGCGCGGCACTTCCCGGAAATGCTCGACGATGTGCCGACAGGCCTGCTGGATAAACTCGGCAAGCGTCTCAACGAGCAACGCTACAACTCGCTGTCGGCGGCACTGTTGCTGCGGGCCCTGGACAATTACGGCCAGCGCGCCCAAAGCGACATGACCCTCAAGGCCACCGCATGGCTCAGCGACAAGCAGCAACAGTTGTTGCAGATGGCCGGCCAGCCGCCACGTGCGGCGGTGCCTGCCGGTACGCAAAAACTGAAGATGGAAAAATCCGACGGCCCGGCGGCGTTCTACATGCTGAGCGAAGCGGGCTATGACAAGGGCGCCAACCTCAAGCCGATCAACAGCGGCCTGGAAATCATCCACGAATACCTCGACCTCAAAGGCAATCCAGTCAGCAAGGTCGCGGTAGGCGATGAGTTCCTGGTGCGCCTGCGCTTGCGCGCCACCGACCGTGATCAGGTGCAACAAGTGGCGGTGGTCGACCTGCTGCCGGGCGGCGTCGAGCCTGTGTATAACTTGCCGCCGGAGCCGGAAGCGGCCAGCACCGAAGAAAGCGAAGGCGACGATTCGGAGTACGTTGAAACCGGCGAAGACACCGAAGAAGCCGACGCCTGGCAGGCGCCGATTGGCGAGACCGACTTGAGCAACTGGCAACCGGACTACGTCGACGTGCGTGATGACCGAGTGGTGTTGTACGGCACCGCGCTGCGGGATGTAGGCACCTTCGTGTACCGCGTGCGCGCCACCAACGCCGGTACCTTCAATACGCCACCGGCCTACGCCGAGGGCATGTACGAAACCACCCTGCAAGGACGCGGCAAAGTAGGCCAGCTTGAAATTACCAAGCCTTAAAAGCCTGACGCCGCTGCTGGCAGCGGCGTTGATTCTGGCGGGGCTACGGTTGTGGCCCCACGCGCCGCTGGAACAGGCAGCCACCTCCTCACGGGTGGTGCTGGCCGATGACGGTTCGCTGCTGCGCATGACCCTGGCGGCTGACGGGCAATATCGCCTGTGGCTACCCCTGGAACGGATTTCTCCGTCACTGGTGGAGGCGTTGCTGCTCAAGGAAGACCGCAATTTCTACTGGCACCCCGGGGTCAATCCCCCGGCGTTATTGCGGGCGGCCATGGCCACCTATAGCGGCGGCCAGCGTCAGGGCGGTTCGACCCTGAGCATGCAACTGGCCAGGCGCTTGTGGGATCTCAATACTCGCCAAGTGCCCGGCAAGCTGCAGCAGATGGCCCTGGCACTGTGGCTGGAGGCGCGTTACAGCAAGCACGACATCCTTGAGGCCTACCTCAACCTGGCGCCCATGGGCGGCAATATCGAAGGTGCCGAAGCGGCCAGCCGGATCTATTTTGGCAAGTCAGCGGCGCAGTTGTCCTTGTCTGAAGCCCTCGCGCTGGCCGTGATTCCCCAGCAACCGGGTCGTCGGGCGCGCTTTGGGCCTTCCCTGCAAACCGCCCGGCAACGGCTGATGGCCGACTGGCGGGAAACTTATCCGCAGGACCCGCGTAACGACAGTTTGCTGGACCTGCCGCTGGAAGCCCGCAACCGCCAGCAGATCCCGTTTCTCGCGCCGCACCTGAGCGAACAGTTGCTGGCCTCGCAAACCGGCAATGAGTTGAACAGCACCCTCAACCTGGCGCTGCAACAATTGCTGGAACGGCTGATCACCGGCTTCATCGCCGAGCGCCGCAGCAGCGGTGTGGAAAACGCCACGGCGATCCTGATCGACAGCCGCGACCAGAGCGTAAAAGCCCTGGTGGGCTCGGCAGACTACTTATCCACAAGCATCCACGGCCAGGTCAACGGCGTGTTGTCGCGGCGCTCGCCGGGCTCCACCCTCAAGCCATTCCTGTATGGGCTGGCGCTGGACCAAGGGGTGATCCACCCCATGAGCATCCTCAAGGACATGCCGAGTAACTTCGGCTACTTCCAGCCGGAAAATTTCGACGGCAGTTTTGTCGGGCCGGTGACAGCCCGTGACGCGCTGATTCGCAGCCGCAATATTCCGGCGGTGTGGCTGGCCAGCCAAACCCGCTCACCGTCACTCTACGGATTGCTGCAACGGGCCGGGATCAAGGGCCTGCGCGGCGAAAGCCATTACGGCTTGGCGCTGGCCTTGGGCGGCGGCGAGATGACGCCCGAGGAGCTGGCGCGGCTGTATGTGATGCTGGCTGGTGACGGGCATTTGCGGCCGCTGCGCTATTTGCAGGAACAGCCGCAAACCACTGGCGCCCAGCTACTCACGCCGCAGGCCGCGTTTATGGTGCGCGACATGCTGCGGCGCAACCCGCGCCCGGACGGGCTGCCGGGGCGCCACTGGCGTACGGCCTGGAAGACCGGCACGTCCTGGGGTTTTCATGATGCATGGAGCGCCGGCCTCGTAGGCCCGTACGTGCTGGTGGTGTGGGTGGGCAACTTCGATGGCCGTCCGAATCCTGAGTTTATCGGTGCGAAAACTGCGGCACCGTTGTTCTTCCGTATCGCCGACGCCCTGCCGCTGGCCTTGCCCAATGTGGTGATCAAACCCGACAAGCCGCCCGCCGGGCTGATCCGCATCGACGTCTGCACGGCCTCTGGTGACTTGCCCAACCGTTGGTGCCCACGTACCCGCAAGACCTGGTACATCCCCGGCGTGTCACCGATTCGGGTGTCCAACCTGCACCGCCCGGTGCTGATCGACACCCGCACCGGCAAGGCCGCGTGCCCGCCGTTCGACCCGCAGTACACCCGTGAAGAAGTCTTCGAGTTCTGGCCCAGCGATGTGCAGCGGCTGTTCCGCGCCGCCGGGCTGCCCCGGCGTACGCCGCCCAATGTGCAGAAAAGCTGCCAACCCAACCGTGTCGGCGATCAAAGCGAAGCGCCACAGATTCGCTCGCCGCTGACCCAGGTCAGCTACCACCTGCGCCTGTCCCAGCCCCAGGAAAGCATCCCGCTGAACGCCAACGCGGCCAGTGATGCACTGACGCTGTATTGGTTCGCCGACCAGACCCTGATCGGCCAGGGCCCGCCGCAAACCACGCTGAACTGGCGGCCGGGTAAGTCGGGGGAGTACCGGTTGCGGGTCACTGATGATCAGGGCCGCAGCGCCAGCCGAGGCTTGAAGGTTGAGTTTGTACCCTGATCAGGCGTCTTCGTCGCCTAAACCGGCAGTGCCGGCATCTTTTGCGAAATGCTTGTACGCCACCCCCAGCTTGCGTTGCTCAAAGATCGAAAACACCAGGGTACCCAGCAGAATCATCATCCACACCAGGAACACCTTCATGGTGTCCACCTGGGCCACCACCAGCAGCAAGGTCACTACGCCGCCAATCACCATGCCCAGGCCCATCCAGGCGCCCAGCACGCGGCCTACCGCCAGGCGCATGCCCGTGGGCAGCAAGAGCCGCAGCGCGAGCAACACCACAAACATCGTCAGCAAGAAGCCAAACGCGGCCATGAAAGGAATCACGAAGCCATTGTCACGGTACAACCAGGCCAGAAACCGATAGGCGGGATTCAGCTCTGCCATTTGCTGGTAGGTGGCGGGGCCCGGCAAATGCAGTTGGGCAAAATGTTCCGGCGTCATGGCCATGATGCCGACGCCGATCAAACCCACCACCACCGCGTAGAAACCACCGGCGCGCCACAGCGGCGCCAGCACACGGCGGTTTTCCACATCCTTGGTCTCGGCCAGGCCGAACACCGCGTCAGGTTGCCGGCCCTGGGCAATCACCGTCTTGCCCGCACGCTCGCAGGCGTCGCCAATCAGCATCACCTGCATATCGTGGGTGAGGAGCAGTTCGCCCTGGCGGCGGGAGCTGCTGATCCATTCATGGTCGTCAGGGCGCTTCTTGCCGAACAGGTCGATACCCTCGGCAATCACTGTCACTTCACCGGTGGCGTCCTGCAGGCGGAAGTCATTGCAGCGAGCCTCGGCCGAGACCTGGCTCCAGCTCCAATCGCCATCCTTGTCTTTGGTGCCTTCTTCGATGACCCACACGTAACCGGCGCAAGGCTTGCCGTGGACCGGTGAGATCAGCGGCGTGTCGACGATCACCTTGCCGTTCACCTCCACCAGCCCCATGGCCAATGAGCGTATCTGGCTGGTGGCCAGGCGCTGTTCGGTGCGATAGAAATTGGGGCCGAAGCTGGCCAGCAGTCCGATCAGGATGCACACAGGAAAAAACAGCGCCACCAGGATCGTCGGGGCGTAGACCATCAGCCCAATAAAGCTGGCGAGAAAGGCCAGTGCCACCAGGGTTTTCCACGCTGGTTTTTTTGTGACAACCCCTGCCTGGGTGGTTTTCATGCCCCCGGCACCTCAAGCTTCACGCCGTCGTAGCGGGTTTCTTCGGCGCTGATGGCCAGCAGCGGAATGCGCTGATAGCCGAGCATCTTGGCGAAGAACAGATCAGGAAAAATCGCGATGGCGATGTTGTAGAGGTTGACCGACTCATTGAAGAACTCGCGACGGTCGGCGATGCGTTCCTCCACCGCCAAGATCGCCTGCTGCAACTCGACCATGTTGGGGCCGGAGATCAGCGTCGGATAATTCTCGGCCACTGCAATCACCGACTTGAGCGCCGTATTGAGCTGGTTGGATGCATCGACTTTATCGGTGAGGCTGCTGGCGTTGAGGTACGCGGTGCGGGCGTCGCTGAGGCGGGTAAACAGCGCGTTCTCATGGTTCATGGCGGTTTGCACCACGCGCATCAGGTCGGGAATCTGGTCTGCCCGCTGCTTGAGCAGCACGTCGATGTTGGCGAAGGCTTTATCCACATCGTTGCGGCGCATCACCAGGCCGTTGTAGACCCCCACCAGCCAGCCGACCAGGCCGACGACAATAATCAGCACGACGATACCGGCGATCAGCAGTTCGATGTTCATGGCGGCGGCATTCCCTGGCTAGTTATCCACAGGGCGCATTCTAGGGGTAAAGCAGGGGAATACTCCCGGAATTAGTCCACAGAAACGGCAAGACCCGATATCCGGTAGCCTGAAAAAGCAAAACCCCCGAAGAACGGGGGTTTTGGTGGTTCGGGTGCGGCTTATTCCACCGTCACCGACTTCGCCAGGTTACGCGGCTGGTCAACGTCGGTGCCCTTCAGCACAGCCACGTAATACGACAGCAGCTGCAGCGGGATGGTGTAGAGGATCGGCGACAGGGTGTCGTGGATGTGCGGCATGTTGATGACGTGGGTGCCTTCGCCATTGGTCATGCCGGCCTTCTCGTCCGCGAACACGATCAGTTGGCCGCCACGGGCGCGCACTTCCTGCAGGTTGGACTTGAGCTTCTCCAGCAGTTCGTTGTTCGGCGCGACGGTAACGACTGGCATGTCGTCATCCACCAGGGCCAGCGGACCGTGCTTGAGCTCACCGGCCGGGTAGGCTTCGGCGTGGATATAGGAGATTTCCTTGAGCTTGAGCGAACCTTCCATTGCCACCGGGTATTGCGCACCACGGCCGAGGAACAGGGTGTGGTGTTTGTCGGCGAACAGCTCAGCGACTTTCTCCACGGTGCTGTCCATGGCCAGGGCTTCACCCAGGCGGGCCGGCAGGCGGCGCAGTTCTTCGACCAGGTGTGCCTCGACGCCTTCGCCCAGCGTGCCGCGAACCTGGCCCAGGGACAGGGTCAGCAACAACAGGCCGACCAACTGGGTGGTGAAGGCCTTGGTGGATGCCACGCCGATTTCACGACCGGCCTGGGTCAGCAGGGTCAGGTCGGACTCGCGCACCAGCGAGCTGATGCCGACGTTGCAGATCGCCAGGCTGCCGAGGAAGCCCAGTTCCTTGGCGTTGCGCAGGGCGGCCAGGGTGTCGGCGGTTTCGCCGGACTGGGAGATGGTCACGAACAGAGTGTCGGGCTGCACCACCACCTTGCGGTAGCGGAATTCGCTGGCGACTTCGACCTGGCACGGGATGCCGGCCAGTTCTTCCAGCCAGTAACGGGCGACCATACCGGCGTGGTAGCTGGTGCCGCAGGCGACGATTTGCACGTTGCGCACTTTGGCGAACAGCTCAGCAGCTTGCGGGCCGAAGGCTTGCACCAATACCTGGTTCTGGCTCAGGCGACCTTCCAGGGTGCGTTGCACCACGGCCGGTTGCTCGTGGATTTCCTTGAGCATGAAGTGGCGGAACTCGCCCTTGTCGGCGGCTTCGGCGCCGTCACGATACTGCACGGCCTCACGTTCCACGGACTGGCCGTCAACGTCCCAGATCTGCACGCTTTCACGGCGGATTTCGGCGATGTCGCCTTCTTCCAGGTACATGAAGCGGTCAGTCACCTGACGCAGGGCCAGTTGGTCGGAGGCGAGGAAGTTCTCGCCCAGGCCCAGGCCGATCACCAATGGGCTGCCGCTGCGGGCGGCAACCAGGCGGTCAGGCTGGCTGGCGCTGATCACGGCCAGGCCATAGGCGCCATGCAGTTCCTTGACGGTGGCCTTGAGGGCATTGGTCAGGTCGCCGATGTCCTTGAGCTTGTGGTTCAGCAGGTGGGCGATGACTTCGGTGTCGGTGTCCGAGGTGAAGACATAACCCTGGCCTTTGAGTTGTTCACGCAGCACTTCGTGGTTTTCGATGATGCCGTTGTGCACAACCGCCAGGTCACCGGAGAAGTGCGGGTGAGCATTGCGTTCGCACGGCGCGCCGTGGGTGGCCCAACGGGTGTGGGCGATACCCAGGCGGCCTACCAGCGGCTCACCGGCCAACGCTTGTTCGAGTTCGCTGACCTTGCCCGGGCGACGCATGCGCTCAAGCTTGCCGGCGTTGGTAAAGAGCGCCACACCGGCGCTGTCGTAGCCACGGTATTCCAGGCGTTTGAGGCCTTCGAGCAAAATGGCAGTGACGTTTCGTTCAGCGACTGCGCCAACAATTCCACACATGGTTTCTCTCCTAGATGACTGCCGCGCAAATCAGCGTGATGCCGCGGGCTTGAATCTGGTCGCGGGCCTCAAGTGGCAGGCGATCATCGGTAATAAGGGTATGGACGCTGCTCCAGGGCAGTTCCAGGTTGGGGATCTTGCGGCCAATCTTGTCGGACTCGACCATCACCACCACTTCACGGGCAACTTCGGCCATGACGCGGCTCAGCCCCAGTAATTCGTTGAAGGTGGTGGTGCCGCGCTCCAGGTCGATGCCATCGGCACCAATAAAGAGCTGGTCGAAATCGTAGGAACGCAGTACCTGTTCGGCGACCTGGCCCTGGAACGAGTCCGAATGCGGGTCCCAGGTGCCGCCGGTCATCAACAGTACCGGCTCGTGTTCCAGGTCACTCAAGGCGCTGGCCACGTGCAGGGAGTTGGTCATCACCACCAGGCCGGGCTGGTGCCCCAGTTCGGGGATCATGGCGGCGGTGGTGCTCCCGCTGTCGATGATGATGCGCGCGTGTTCCCGCAAACGCCGGACGGCCGCACGGGCGATGGCGCGCTTGTAGGCCGAAATGGGCTGTGCCGGATCACCGACCAGTTCCTGAGGCATGGTGATGGCGCCACCGTAGCGACGCAGCAACAGACCGTTACTTTCGAGGGCCGCCAGGTCCTTGCGGATGGTGACTTCCGAGGTTTCGAAACGCTTGGCCAACTCGTCCACGCTGACTTCACCTTGCTCGGTGAGCATGGCAAGGATGTTGTGGCGACGTTGGGGTGTATTTCGTTTCGACATGGTGATGATAAGTTTCGTTTCGAAAGATAACGAAGGCAATCAAAACCTATTCATTCAAAATGGTCAAGCATGCGACTGAGTTTTTTGAATCAACACAGATAAAAATGTGGGAGCGGGCTTGCTCGCGAAGGCGGTGTGTCAGTCGGCGCATGTATCAACCGAAAGACCGCCTTCGCGAGCAAGCCCGCTCCCACATAAGTACCGCAGTGTTTCAGGGTTGTGGATAACTCAGGTCTTTTTGATTTTGACCGGGCGTTTCCAGCCGTCGATGTTGCGCTGGCGGGCGCGGGCGACGGCCAACTGGGACTTATCCACATCCTGGTTGATGGTGGAACCTGCGGCGGTGTTTGAACCATCACCGATAGTGACGGGGGCGATCAGCGAGTTGTTGGAGCCGATAAACACGTCTTCGCCAATGGTCGTCTGGTACTTGTTGGCGCCGTCGTAATTGCAGGTGATGGCGCCTGCGCCGATATTGCTGCGCGCTCCGATCACTGCATCGCCGAGGTAGGCCAGATGCCCTGCCTTGGCGTCGTCGCCCATCCGGGCGTTTTTCAGTTCTACAAAGTTACCCACATGGGCGCGAGCGCCCAGCACGCTGCCCGGACGCAAACGCGCGAACGGGCCGGCATCACTGCCCTCGCCCATCACCGCACCGTCGATATGGCTGTTGGCCTTGATCACCACACCCTTGCGCAGGGTGCTGTCCTTGATCACGCAGTTCGGCCCGATCACCACGTCGTCTTCGATGACCACGCGGCCTTCGAGGATCACGTTGATATCGATCAGCACGTCGCGGCCAACGGTGACGTCACCCCGCACATCGAAACGTGCCGGATCACGCAGCGTCACGCCCAGCGCCATCAGGCGGCGGCCTTCACGCAGTTGGTAGTGACGCTCCAGCTCCGCCAGTTGCTTGCGGTCGTTGGCGCCCTGCACTTCCATCGGGTCGTGGGGCTGTTCGGTGGCGACCACCAGGCCATCGCTGACGGCCATCTCGATGACGTCGGTCAGGTAGTACTCGCCCTGGGCGTTGTTGTTGGACAAGCGGCTCATCCAGTCGGCCAGGCGATCAGCCGGCACCGCGAGGATGCCGGTGTTGCCTTCAGTGATGGCGCGCTGGGCTTCGCTGGCGTCTTTATGCTCGACGATGGCGGCGACCTTGCCGTCAGCGTTGCGCACGATGCGACCGTAGCCGGTCGGGTCGTCCAACTCGACAGTGAGCAAGCCCATCTGGCCTGGCACCACGTGCTTGAGCAGGCGCTGCAAGGTTTCCACTTCGATCAGCGGCACGTCACCGTAGAGGATCAGCACGGTGTCGGCCTTGATGAACGGCACGGCCTGCGCGGTGGCATGCCCGGTACCCAATTGCTTGTCCTGCAATACGAAATTCAGGTCATCCGCCGCCAGCCGCTCACGCACCACATCGGCACCGTGGCCGATCACCACATGAATGCGCTGTGGATCCAGCTGCCGGGCGCTGTGGATAACATGGCCAAGCATGGAGTTGCCGGCAACCGGGTGCAGCACCTTGGGCAGGGCCGAACGCATGCGGGTGCCCTGGCCTGCGGCAAGAATTACGATTTCGAGAGACATGAATGGCTACCAATCCTGGGCGGTCAGACTTCAGACCAAAGAAGTGTTTTGCAAAAAAAGAAAAAGGGTAGCCGAGGCTACCCTTTTTAATCAATCACGCATGAGGTTTGACGGCTTAGCCGCCAAACTTCTTGCGGATCTGCTGGACGGTGCGCAGCTGAGCTGCGGCCTCGGCCAGACGTGCAGCAGCAGAACCGTAGTCGAAATCTGCGCCTTTTTCGTTCAGGGCCTTCTCGGCAGCCTTGACGGCTTCCTGAGCGGAGGCTTCATCCAGGTCGGCAGCACGTTGCACGGTGTCGGCAAGTACCTTGACCATGTTCGGCTGAACCTCGAGGAAACCACCGGAGATGTAAAACACCTCCCGTTCCCCGCCCAGCTTGGTCAGAGTGATCGGACCAGGCTTCAAGGATGTAATCAATGGCGCGTGGCCAAAGTTAATACCCAGGTCGCCCAGTTCGCCGTGTGCAATCACACTCTCGATCTGACCGGAGAAGATTTCCCCTTCCGCGCTGACGATATCGCAATGGAATGTCATAGCCATCTGCTTGCCTCAACCTGATTAGCGCCCGTTACCGGGCGCCGGAATTACAGTTTCTTGGCTTTCTCGATCGCTTCTTCGATGCCGCCGACCATGTAGAACGCTTGTTCTGGCAGGTGGTCGTAGTCACCGTTGAGGATGCCTTTGAAGCCAGCAATGGTGTCTTTCAGGGAAACGTATTTACCCGAGGCACCGGTGAAGACTTCAGCCACGAAGAACGGCTGCGACAAGAAGCGCTGGATCTTACGAGCGCGGGATACCAACTGCTTGTCGGTTTCCGACAGCTCGTCCATACCCAGGATCGCAATGATGTCCTTCAGTTCTTTGTAACGCTGCAGAACGTACTGGACGCCGCGAGCGGTGTCGTAGTGTTCCTGGCCGATGACGTTCGGGTCCAGCTGGCGCGAAGTCGAGTCCAGTGGATCGACCGCTGGGTAGATACCCAGGGAGGCGATGTCACGGGACAGTACGACGGTGGCGTCCAAGTGGGCGAACGTGGTCGCTGGCGACGGGTCAGTCAAGTCATCCGCAGGTACGTATACCGCTTGGATCGAGGTGATCGAACCGTTTTTGGTCGAAGTGATACGCTCTTGCAGAGTACCCATCTCTTCGGCCAGGGTCGGCTGGTAACCTACTGCGGAAGGCATACGGCCCAGCAGTGCGGATACTTCAGTACCGGCCAGGGTGTAACGATAGATGTTGTCGACGAACAGCAGAACGTCGTTACCTTCGTCACGGAACTTCTCGGCCATGGTCAGGCCGGTCAGTGCTACGCGCAGACGGTTACCCGGCGGCTCGTTCATCTGACCGTAAACCAGTGCCACTTTGTCCAGAACGTTGGAATCCTTCATCTCGTGGTAGAAGTCGTTACCCTCACGAGTACGCTCACCCACACCGGCGAACACGGAATAACCGCTGTGCTCGATGGCGATGTTACGGATCAGTTCCATCATGTTTACGGTTTTGCCTACACCGGCACCACCGAACAGACCGACTTTACCGCCCTTGGCGAACGGGCAAACCAGGTCGATAACCTTGATGCCGGTTTCCAGCAGGTCGTTGCCGCCCGCTTGTTCCGCGAAGGAAGGCGCAGGACGGTGAATGCCCCAGCGCTCTTCGGTATCGATTGGACCGGCTTCGTCGATCGGGTTACCGAGGACGTCCATGATCCGGCCCAGGGTCGCTTTACCGACCGGTACGGAGATGGCTGCGCCAGAGTCAGTGACTTCCAGACCGCGCTTCAAGCCTTCGGTGGAACCCATTGCAATGGTACGAACCACGCCGTCGCCCAGCTGCTGCTGAACTTCCAGGGTGGTGCCTGCATCGCTTTTGACTTTCAAAGCGTTGTAGATGCTCGGTACGCTGTCGCGTGGGAATTCCACGTCGATAACGGCGCCGATGATTTGAACGATACGTCCGCTACTCATAGCTGGATCCTCTGAATATTTGAACCGTTAAACCGCGGCAGCGCCGCCGACGATTTCCGAGATCTCTTGGGTGATCGCAGCCTGACGCGCCTTGTTGTAGATCAGCTGCAAATCGCTGATCAAATCACCGGCGTTGTCGGTAGCGTTCTTCATCGCGATCATCCGCGCAGCTTGTTCAGCCGCGTTGTTCTCGACCACCGCCTGGTACACCTGCGACTCCACGTAGCGCACCATCAAGCCGTCAAGCAGCTCTTTGGCGTCTGGTTCGTAGAGGTAGTCCCAGTGGTGCTTGAGTTCTTGTTCCGGGGCGGCCACCAATGGAATCAACTGCTCCACGGTAGGCTGTTGCGTCATGGTGTTGATGAACTTGTTGGATACCACGGAGAGGCGGTCAATCCGGCCTTCCAGGTATGCATCCAGCATCACCTTGACGCTGCCGATCAAATCATTGATCGACGGTTCTTCACCCAGGTGGCTGATAGCTGCAACGACGTTACCGCCGAAGTTGCGGAAAAAGGCCGCACCCTTGCTACCGACCACACACAGATCGATCTCGACGCCTTTTTCGCGGTTTACCGCCATGTCCTTGACCAGGGCCTTGAACAGGTTGGTATTCAAACCACCGCACAAACCACGGTCACTGCTCACCACGACATAACCGACGCGCTTTACTTCGCGATCGATCATGAACGGGTGGCGATATTCCGGGTTGGCGTTAGCCAGATGACCAATAACCTGGCGGATACGCTCCGCGTAGGGACGGCTAGCAGCCATGCGCATTTGTGCCTTGCGCATTTTGCTGACCGCCACTTTTTCCATGGCGCTGGTGATCTTTTGCGTGCTTTTGATGCTCGCAATCTTACTGCGAATCTCTTTTGCGCCTGCCATGTAACACCTATCAGGTTAGCAAGCGGGAGCCTCGCGGCCCCCGCTGCGGCTTACCAGGTTTGGGTGGCCTTGAACTTCTCGATACCGGCTTTGATGCCAGCGTCGATGTCGTCATTGAAGTCACCCTTCACGTTGATCTTCGCCATCAATTCGGCGTGATCGCGGTTGAAGTAAGCAATCAGCGCTTGTTCGAAGCTGCCGACCTTGGTGATTTCAACGTCGGTCAGGAACCCACGCTCAGCGGCATACAGCGACAGCGCCATGTCAGCGATCGACATTGGTGCGTATTGCTTCTGCTTCATCAGCTCGGTAACGCGCTGACCATGCTCAAGTTGCTTACGGGTCGCTTCGTCCAGGTCAGAAGCGAACTGGGCGAATGCCGCCAGTTCACGGTACTGAGCCAGAGCGGTACGGATACCACCGGAGAGCTTCTTGATGATCTTGGTCTGAGCGGCACCACCCACACGGGATACCGAAACACCGGCGTTCACTGCAGGACGGATCCCGGAGTTGAACATGGCCGATTCCAGGAAGATCTGACCGTCGGTGATGGAAATCACGTTGGTCGGAACGAACGCGGAAACGTCGCCAGCCTGGGTTTCGATGATCGGCAGTGCGGTCAGGGAACCGGTTTTGCCGGTCACTGCGCCGTTGGTGAACTTCTCTACGTATTCTTCCGAAACGCGGGATGCGCGCTCCAGCAGACGGGAGTGGAGATAGAACACGTCGCCTGGGTAAGCTTCACGGCCTGGTGGACGGCGCAGCAGCAGGGAAATCTGGCGGTAAGCCACTGCTTGCTTGGACAGATCGTCATAAACGATCAGCGCGTCTTCACCGCGGTCGCGGAAGTATTCGCCCATGGTGCAACCGGAGTACGGTGCCAGGAACTGAAGTGCAGCGGATTCCGAAGCACTGGCGGCCACGACGATGGTGTTAGCCAGGGCGCCGTTTTCTTCCAGCTTGCGAACCACGTTGGCGATGGTCGATTGTTTCTGACCGATGGCTACGTAGACGCAGAAAATCCCGCTGTCTTTCTGGTTGATGATCGCGTCGATCGCCAGAGCGGTTTTACCGATCTGACGGTCACCGATGATCAGCTCACGCTGGCCACGGCCGACAGGAATCATGGCATCGACAGCCTTGTAGCCAGTCTGTACAGGCTGGTCTACCGACTTACGCCAGATCACGCCTGGAGCAACTTTCTCGACCGCATCGGTCTCGGTGTTGTTCAGCGGACCTTTGCCGTCAACTGGGTTACCCAGTGCGTCGACAACGCGACCCAGCAGTTCCTTACCAACCGGAACTTCCAGGATGCGGCCTGTGCACTTGGCGCTCATGCCTTCGGCCAGAGTCTGGTAGGAGCCCAATACAACGGCACCTACAGAGTCTTGCTCCAGGTTGAGGGCCATACCGTAGACGCCGCCCGGAAACTCGATCATCTCGCCGTACATTACGTCGGCCAGACCGTGAATCCGCACGATGCCGTCAGATACGCTGACGACAGTGCCTTCGTTACGGGCTTGGGAGGTCACATCGAGCTTGTCGATGCGGCCCTTGATAATTTCACTTATTTCGGAAGGATTGAGTTGCTGCATTGCTCTGCTGCCCCTTCAAACTCAAGATTTCAATGCTTCGGCAAGATTCGCGAGTTTGCCGCGAATCGAGCCATCGATAACCAGGTCGCCGGCGCGAATGATGACACCACCAATCAGGGTGGCATCCTCCGCAACTTGCAGGCGCACTTCCCGGTCGAGTCGTGCACTGAGAACCTTGGCGAGTTTGTCTTGCTGTTCTTGGTTCAATGCAAAAGCACTGGTCACTTCAACATCTACCGATTTCTCTTGTTCGGCCTTGTACAGGTCAAACAGAGCGGCGATCTCCGGCAGAAGCGGGAGACGGTCGTTTTCGGCAACGACGTGGATGAAGTTCTGCACTTTTACATCAAACTTGTCGCCGCACACGTCAATAAACGTGGCGGCCTTGTCTGCGCTCGTCAGTCGCGGGGCCTTGAGCACGCGCTGCATGGTGTCGTCTTGCGACACTGCTGCAGCCAGGCCGAGCATGGCTGACCAAGAGGCCAGCTGCTGGTGGGCCTGGGCGTGCTCGAAGGCTGCCTTAGCGTAAGGTCGGGCCAACGTGGTCAATTCTGCCATGATCGCCCTCGCTTAAATTTCAGCAGCCAGTTTGTTTACCAGCTCCGCGTGCGCGTTTTGATCGATTGTGGCACCCAGGATCTTCTCAGCACCGCCGACGGCCAGAGCACCCAGTTGGGCACGCAGCGCATCTTTGACACCGTTCAGTTCCTGCTCGATCTCGGCTTGAGCCTGAACCTTCACACGGTCAGCGTCGATACGGGCTTTTTCAACAGCCTCTTCAACGATCTGGTTACCGCGTTTCTTGGCTTGCTCAATGATTTCAGCTGCCTGAGCTTTCGCTTCGCGCAGTTGTTGACCCGCTTTATCTTGGGCCAACTCCAGGTCGCGAGCTGCTCGTGCGGCAGCGTCCAGTCCGTCTGCGATCTTCTTCTGACGTTCGTGCAAAGCCGCGATGACCGGAGGCCATACGAACTTCATGCAGAAAACTACAAAAATCAAGAACGCTAAGGACTGACCAATAATGGTTGCATTAATGTTCACGCCAATACCTCGCTCGTTCGTTGCACAACACACCAATCACTCGAAAAAACGAGTGATTAACCGGCGAGTTGACCAACGAAGGGGTTCGCGAAGGTGAAGAACAGAGCGATACCAACACCGATCATGGTCACGGCGTCGAGCAGGCCGGCGACGATGAACATTTTAACTTGCAGCATTGGAACCATTTCTGGCTGACGCGCTGCGCCTTCCAGGAACTTGCCGCCCAGCAGGCCGAAACCAATGGCAGTACCCAGGGCGCCCAGGCCGATCAACAGTGCAACAGCGATAGCGGTTAGACCAACTACAGTTTCCATCTTTCCTCCCGACTTTTACGTCGTATGGTTTAGGTTTTTTAGATTTTAAAGCGGTAAAACAAATCGTTTCATAGCCCTTCAGGGCTACCCTCCCGTTTGACCGGGAGGGACATCAGACTAGTCGAGACTGGTCTTAATGGTTCTCTTCGTGCGCCATCGACAGGTAGACGATGGTCAGCATCATGAAGATAAACGCCTGCAGGGTGATGATCAGGATGTGGAACACAGCCCACGCCCACTGCAGAACAATGCCCAGGCCGCTAAGCCAGAGCAGACCACTGCCGAACATCACAGCGATCAGAATGAACACCAGCTCGCCGGCATACATGTTGCCGAACAGTCGCAGGGCCAGGGAAATCGGCTTGGCGACCAGGGTCACGAACTCCAGCAGGAAGTTCACCGGGATCAGCAGCGCTTGAACGAAGATGTTCTTGCTGCCGAACGGGTGCAGGGTCAGTTCGCCGATGAAGCCGCCGATGCCCTTGATCTTGATGCTGTAGAAAATGATCAACGCGAACACCGACAGGGCCATGCCCAGGGTGGCGTTAGGGTCCGTGGTCGAAACCGCACGGAATGGAATGTGGTGATCGCCGGAGATCAGGATGGCCAGCTGAGGAATCCAGTCGACCGGGATCAGGTCGACGGCGTTCATCAGGAACACCCAGACGAAGATGGTCAGTGCCAACGGTGCAATCACCGCGCTACGACCATGGAAGCTGTCCCGCACGCTGCCATCGACGAATTCGACCAATACTTCAACGAAGTTCTGCAAAGCACCTGGCTGACCGGAAGTCGCCTTCTTTGCCGCCATGCGGAAAATCAGGACGAAGATCAGACCCAATGCGACAGACCAGCCCAGAGTATCCAGGTGGAATGCCCAGAAGCCCATTTCTTTGGCTTCTGCTGCGGAGTGGGCAAAGCCCCAGCCGCCGTTGGGAAGCTGACCGAAGGTCAGGTTCTGCAAGTGGTGCTGGATATAGCCCGAAGCGGTTGTTTCTGCCATGGTTGCCTCAAACGCCCTAAGGTTTCGAAAGTCTTGTTTTCATTAGCAGGGGAGCGAACCAGCTGACCAGTTGGGTCAACACGAAGACGCCGAATACAGCCAGCGGCGCCAATGGCTTCACACCTGCAAAGGTCAGTGCAAACAGCACTGCCGTCAAAATCAATTTCCCCGCCTCGCCGGCATAAAAAGACCGGACGATAGCCTGGGCTGCTCGGGCGCCGGAAAACCGAAAGGCCCTGTGAGCAAAATACATATTGGGCAGCAAGGCTATCAGGCCTCCGCAGAGTCCCGAGTATCCGGCTACGACTCCATACCAATACCAGAGCGCCAAAGAGGCGATCAGTAAAATGACAAATTGAGCCACTAAAACCGGGAAAACGGCCAAGCGATGGAACGGCAACGTGTTTGGCGTGCGGGTTTCCATCACTCTTGCTCCTCAATGGTCGGCTGCCGGAAATCAATAACTTGGCATAATTTGTGCCGACAAAATGCGCGCAGAGTATAGGGGCGGTTCTGCCCCTATTCAACTGCCGGGTAGTGATTTCCGACTGCGCGCTACAGAAGCAATTGTTTCAGCGGATGTGGGCAAGGACGCCCTGAAGCTCATCCAATGAGTTATATCCGATGACCAATTGCCCTTTGCCTTTCTTGCCATGACGAATTTGCACCGCAGAGCCTAGGCGTTCGGCCAGGCGCTGCTCCAGGCGTGCAATATCCGGATCAGGTTTGGCGGTTTCGACCGGTGCAGGTTTGCCACTGAGCCACTGGCGAACCAGGGCCTCGGTCTGACGAACGGTGAGGCCTCGTGCGACAACGTGTCGCGCCCCCTCAACCTGTTGATTTTCCGGCAAACCGAGCAAAGCACGGGCATGACCCATTTCCAGGTCGCCATGGGAAAGCATGGTTTTGATGACTTCTGGCAGCGCGATCAGGCGCAACAGGTTGGACACGGTAACCCGGGACTTGCCCACCGCATCCGCGACTTCCTGCTGAGTCAGTTTGAATTCCTGCTGCAAACGCTGCAGGGCGATCGCTTCCTCGATCGGATTGAGGTCTTCACGCTGGATGTTCTCGATCAACGCCATGGCGATGGCGGTTTCATCCGGCACATCGCGCACCATTGCCGGAATGGTTTCCTTGCCGGCCTGCTGGCTGGCGCGCCAGCGGCGCTCGCCGGCGATGATTTCAAAGCGGCCTGCACCAATCGGGCGCACCACGATCGGCTGCATCACGCCCTGGGCCTTGATCGAATTCGCCAATTCCTCCAGCGCCTGCGGGTCCATGTCCCGGCGCGGCTGGTATTTGCCGCGCTGGATCAGGTCCAGCGGCAGGTGCTGCAGCTCGCGCTCGTCGGCCTGCACTGCCTGTTCTTCAAGGGTCGTGACAGTCGGACCACTCAGCAGTGCATCCAGTCCACGTCCGAGACCTCGTTTCTTGACGGCCATGGGGATTCCTTAAGTTGGCTGGGCTGCAGCGGTGCGTGAATTGCGGCGTTGACGGCGAACCATCTCGCCGGCCAGCGCCAGATAGGCAATGGCGCCGCGGGAAGACTTGTCGTACGCCAGCGCGGGCATGCCATAGCTTGGCGCTTCGGCCAGGCGGATGTTGCGTGGAATCACGGTGTCGTAGAGCTGATCGCCGAAGTGTTCCTTGAGCTGTGCCGACACATCGTTCATCAGGCTCAGGCGCGGGTCATACATGGTCCGCAGCAGGCCTTCGATTTGCAGGTTCGGGTTGAGCAACTCGGCGATACGCTTGATGTTATCCACAAGGTCGCTCAAGCCTTCGAGCGCGAAGTACTCGCACTGCATGGGGATAATCACCCCGTCGGCCGCAACCAGTGCGTTCAACGTCAGCATCGACAGCGACGGCGGGCAGTCGATCAAAATGTAGTCGTAATTCTCGCGGATCGGCGCCAGGGCGCTGCGCAGACGGCTTTCTTTCATCTGCATTTCCAGCAGCACCACTTCCGCCGCGGTCAAATCGCGGTTGGCCGGCAGCAGTTGATAACCGCCGTGCTCGGAGAAGTGCATGGCCTGGGCCAGATCGCACTCGCCAATCAGCAAGTCGTAGACCGAGTTTTCCAGGCCGTGTTTATCCACACCGCTACCCATGGTGGCGTTGCCCTGTGGATCGAGATCGATCAACAGCACCCGACGCTTGGTAGCGACCAGGGATGCTGCGAGGTTGATGCAGGTGGTGGTTTTGCCCACGCCACCTTTCTGGTTCGCTATCGCGAATACCTTAGCCATTCTTGCTTGTGTTCCCAATCATGCCGTGCGGCGCAGTATCAGCAGATGGCGTTGGCCTTGGCAACCGGGTACGGCCAAGGCGTGTTCGCTATCGAGGTGGAAGTCTGCCGGCAATGCTAACAGCTCGTCGCTTGGATGAACGCCCTTCATTGCCAGCCAACGGGTATCGCGGTCGCCGAGGTGGCGGGTCCAGTTGCTGAAGTTCTCCATGCTGCTGAAAGCCCGGGAAACAATTCCGTTGAAAGGCTGTTCAGGCGTAAAGGCTTCGACGCGACTGTGGATAACTTGCAGGTTATCCAGCTTGAGTTCGAGTTTGACCTGGGTCAGGAAGCGGGTTTTCTTGCCGTTGCTGTCCAGGCAGGTCACTTGCGACTCCGGAAACAGGATCGCCAGCGGGATGCCGGGCATGCCGCCGCCGCTGCCAACGTCGAGCCAGCGGCCGTTTTCGATAAACGGCATCACGCTGAGACTGTCGAGCAGATGGCGGGAGACCATTTCGTCCGGGTCACGCACCGCAGTGAGGTTGTAAGCCTTGTTCCATTTGATCAACAGGGCCAGATAACCCAGCAGCAACTCGTGCTGGGCTTCGGTCAGGTTGACGCCAAGCTGGCGAGCACCTGTGGATAACTCTTCGGCGTGTTGCGAGGTGACCAACGAACTCAAGCGCTTTGCTCCAACTGACGGCCCGCGCCGCGTTTTTTCAAATGAATCATCAACAGCGAAATGGCTGCCGGCGTGACGCCCGGAATACGGGACGCCTGGCCCAGGGTCTCCGGTCGAGTTATCCCAAGCTTGCCTTGGATCTCTTTCGACAGCCCGGAAATGTTTGTGTAATCGATATCCACAGGCAGCTTGGTGTCTTCGCTGGCCCGCAGACGAGCGATCTCATCCTGCTGACGGTCAATGTAACCGGCGTATTTGGTCTTGATTTCGACCTGCTCGGCAACCTGTGGATCTTCTGCGCCAGCGCCGGTGACCGAGATCAGACCAGCGTAGTCGATTTCCGGACGGGACAGCAGGTTCAGCAAGTTGTATTCGTGAGTCAGCGGCGTGCCGAATTTTTCGGCAATCGCGTCGCCTTGCTCGGTGCCCGGGCGAACCCAAGTACTTTTCAGGCGTTGCTCTTCCAACTCGATACTTTCGCGTTTTTTGCAGAAGGCCGCCCAACGCACGTCGTCGACCAGGCCCAATTCGCGACCTTTTTCGGTCAAGCGCAGGTCGGCGTTGTCTTCCCGCAGGATCAGGCGGTATTCGGCCCGGGACGTAAACATCCGGTACGGTTCCTGGGTTCCGAGGGTGATCAGGTCGTCGACCAACACACCGATGTACGCCTCATCGCGACGCGGGCACCAGCTGTCTTTGCCCTGTGCACGCAGTGCCGCGTTGGTTCCGGCCAGCAAACCCTGGGCGCCGGCTTCTTCGTAACCGGTGGTGCCGTTGATTTGCCCTGCAAAGAACAAACCGCCGATGACCTTGGTTTCCAGGCTGTATTTCAGGTCACGCGGGTCGAAGTAGTCGTACTCGATGGCGTAGCCAGGACGCACGATGTGCGCATTTTCCATACCGCGAATCGACTGCACGATCTGGATTTGCACGTCGAACGGCAAGGAAGTTGAAATCCCGTTCGGGTACAGCTCGTGGGTAGTCAGACCTTCCGGTTCGATAAAAACCTGGTGGCTTTCCTTGTCGGCAAAGCGGTGGATCTTGTCTTCGATCGACGGGCAGTAGCGCGGGCCAATACCTTCGATCACCCCGGAATACATCGGCGAACGGTCGAGGTTCGCAGCAATGATTTCGTGGGTGCGAGCGTTGGTATGGGTAATCCAGCAACTGACCTGCTTCGGATGCTGTTCCTTGGAGCCCATGAACGACATCACCGGAATCGGTGTATCGCCGGCTTGCTCGGTCATCACCGAGAAATCCACAGACCGGCCATCAATTCGCGGCGGCGTGCCGGTTTTCAGGCGACCAACACGCAGTGGCAGTTCGCGAAGGCGCTGAGCCAGGGCAATTGACGGTGGATCACCGGCGCGGCCACCGGAATAGTTCTGCATACCGATGTGGATAAGTCCGCCGAGGAAGGTACCGGTGGTCAACACCACGGATTCTGCGAAGAAACGCAGGCCCATTTGCGTGACGACACCGCGTACCTGGTCTTGTTCGACGATCAGGTCATCGGCTGCCTGTTGAAATATCCACAGGTTCGGCTGGTTTTCCAGGGTTTCGCGGACAGCGGCCTTGTACAGGATGCGGTCGGCTTGAGCACGTGTGGCTCGTACGGCCGGGCCTTTGCGACTGTTCAGTACGCGAAATTGAATACCACCTTTGTCGGTAGCCATGGCCATCGCGCCGCCCAGGGCATCGATTTCCTTGACCAGATGGCTTTTGCCAATCCCGCCAATCGCGGGGTTGCAGCTCATGGCGCCGAGGGTTTCCACGTTATGCGTCAGCAACAGGGTTTTTGCCCCCATGCGTGCTGACGCCAGTGCTGCCTCGGTACCGGCATGACCGCCGCCGATGACGATCACTTCAAAACGGGAAGGGAAATCCACCACGCACCTCGTGCCTGCTTCTGTAGGTAATTAGGAATGAGCGTTCGAGATCAGGTTTTCGAACGAGTCGGCAAGTATAGGGACTTCGCCCTTCCTAAAGAACCCTTTGCACAAAATTTAACCAGCTGTGGATGAATCACGAACAATAGAAATTAAAAGAGAGAAATTTATTAAATCTTTGTTTTTATGTTTATTTCTACTGAGGCATGTTTCTGTGGATAGATCTCTACAGGCCTTTATTTACGATATGTACAGAGATTCTAAAGTCTGTGGTTAGGTGCCAATGAGGCCCTTGGATAAGTGCTTTAAGCCTGTGGATTAAACGGGTGGTTATCCACAGAGGGGTTTTTACTCAGGTTTCAAGCCTAGTTATCAACCGGGCACAGAGGCGGTTATTCACAGGGCTTAATCCACAGAAAATATGGATCCCGATAAGTTTCAGGCAGGCAGATGCCTCCGAAAATCCTCGGTCAGGCAGGAAACAGTTCATTTGCATTTGTGAAACGGGTTGATGGAACGCCTATTGTGAGAAAGCGTCACGGCAGTTAATAATAGTTATTATCATTAACCTGCCTCGTCACCTCTCATGGCCCTTCCCTCGCATACCGTTGCAGTCCAGCACATCTATGAGCAGCACCATTCGTGGTTGCACAGCTGGCTCAAGGGAAAGTTGCATAACGCCTGCGATGCAGCTGACGTGGCACACGATACGTTCGTGCGGATCCTGGGGGGCCGCAATGCGACGCAGATCCTCGAGCCCAGGGACTATCTGGCCACAGTTGCCCGGGGACTGGTGATTGACCGCTATCGTCGCCGCGCCATTGAGCAGGCCTATCTGCAAACCCTGGCAGACCGGCCCGAAGCGATCGCAATCAGTGAAGAAGACAAGGCCATCATCATTGAAACCCTCGTTGCTGTGGATAAAGCCTTGTGTGGGCTGGGGGAGCGGGCCAGGCGAATTTTCATGCTGTCCCAGGTCGAAGGCCTGACTTATCAACAGATCGCCGATCAGTTGCGTGTCTCGCTGACCACCGTCAAGAAACATATGGTTCGGGCCCTGACTGAATGCGCCTTGATCATGGCGGGCATGTAATGGCTGCCCCGGATCGCAAGACGTTCGAAGCCGCCGCCAGTTGGTACGTGCAATTTCAATCGCAGCCACCGACACCCGCGCAACAAAGTGCCTGGCAGCAATGGCTCAACGGCGATCCCTCCCATCAGGCGGCCTGGAACCAGATGGAGCAGTTGCAACGTGGCCTCGGTGCGCTACCCAAGGACTTCACCCGTCGTGCGCTCTCGGCCAGTCAACAACGGCGGCAAGTGCTCAAGCTGATGCTGATGCTCGGTGCCGCCGGGTACTTGGGGTGGAACGTTCAACAACACACATCCCTGGGCAACCTCTGGGCTGACTATCGGACCAAGGTCGGCGAACGACGGCGAATCGGGTTGGCCGACGGCACTCAAATTGACCTCAATACGAACACGGCTATCGACGTACTTTTCGATGGGCAGCAGCGACTGGTCCGTTTGCGTGAGGGGGAAGTACTTATCCACACCGGAAAGTCGGGCCGGCAGACACCGTTTTATGTCGAAACCCATGAGGGTCGTGTTCAAGCCTTGGGTACGCGGTTCACTGTTCGCCAACTGCAAGGGTCGACGCGGGTTGGTGTGCTGGAAGACCGGGTCAGCGTGCAACCCGTCGACCAGCCGGCCCATAGCCGAGTGCTCGGACCTGGTGAAAGTGTCGACTTCGGCACGCAAGACGTAGGCCCCAGCCATATCTATCGCGGGAACCAAGCCGCATGGGTCGACGGCCAACTGATCGTTCTGGATGCGCGACTGGGGGATGTCATCGACGAACTGGCGCGCTATCGGCCGGGCGTTATGCAGTGCGATGCCGCATCAGCGCGGCTGCGGGTGTCCGGCACTTTCCGTCTGGATTCCACCGACGCCGTATTGGCCAACCTGCAGGTCACGCTGCCGATCCACGTGAAGTATTTCACGCGCTATTGGGTCTCCGTAACGCTTACAGCTTGATACTGAAAAAATACTCTCAACGGGGGTTATCTTTTTTTTACCTGGCGCGGCCCTACAGGTAATCACGATGCTACCTTCAGGGCTTACTCACACATGCGCCTTCCTACAAAACTTCGCCAGCGTCTCTCCCATCACGGCATCACGTATGGCTTGCTGCTGGCCACGGCCGCGACTGCCAGCACCTTGCTATGCACTCGGGCCATTGCTGCCAGCCCAGTGCAACATTACGTGATCGCCTCCGGGCCACTCGACAATGCCTTGAGCCAATTCGCGTCGAAGGCCAATGTGATTCTGTCATTCTCGCCGCAGCAGACGGCGCGCCTGCAAAGTCCTGGGCTGGAGGGTGACTACTCGGTGGAGCAAGGGTTTGCGTTATTGCTGCAAAACTCGGGATTGCAGGCGGCGGTTCAAGGCCCCGGCAGCTACGCGCTGCAGCCGGCTGCGAGCGGGGAACAGCTCATGCTGGCCCCCACTACTGTCAGCACGTATCAACAGACTGGGTTCAATCAGGAAATTGCCGGGGACGTAGGTTACAAAGCGCAAAACAGCCGAATCGGTACCAAGACCAGCACACCATTGTCGGAAACCCCGCGCTCGGTGTCGGTGGTGACCGGCCAGCGCATCAAGGATCAAAAATCCCAGACGCTCACAGAAGTGCTGGGCTATGTGCCGGGAATCTTTGCCCCTCCCTTCGCTGCGGGCGACGGGCTGGCCGGTGACTTGTTCTTCATTCGCGGTTTCAACGCTACGGATTATGGCTACGGCCTGCTGCGCGATGGCTTGCGAGTCCAAGGCAACCGGTATGACACCACCAGCGAACCTTATGGCCTGGAACGGGTGGAGATATTCCGTGGCCCTTCTTCCCTGCTCTACGGCGAAAACGCACCCGGTGGCCTGGTCAACCTGGTGAGTAAACACCCGACAGCTACACCACAAGGCGAAGTTCAGCTGACCTACGGTTCTAATAACCGGCGCCAGGTGGGTGTGGATATCTCCGGTCCCTTGGACGACAGCGGCAATATCCTTGGACGGGTGGTGATGCTCGGCAGGAAGTCCGACACCCAGACCGATCACGTTCCCGATGACCGTCTGTATATCGCACCGTCCCTGACCCTCAATTTCGACGACTACAACACCCTGACGCTGCTGGCCAACTACCAGAAAGACCACACTAATCTTGAACTTGGCCTACCTGCAGCAGGCACGTTACTGACCAACCCCAACGGAAAGCTCTCCAAGCACACCATGCTCGGTGACCCGGATTGGAACACCTTCGAACGGGAAACCTGGAGCACCGGCTACGAGTTCAGCCACAGCTTCAACGATGACTGGCAGTTTCGGCAGAACTCGCGCTACATGCAGTCGCGAATCACCCGCCATGAAACCTGGCCAGGCAACCTGAATAATGCGGGGTTCGGCACACAGCTGAACATGAATGCCTACGACCGCTACAACAAATCGATGGTCTACTCGCTGGATAACCAGTTGGAAGGCAAATTCCAGGTAGGCGGGCTGGAAAATACCGTGCTGTTCGGTGCCAGCTATGACCGTACCTCGTTCAGCCAGGATTGGAATGCCGGATTTGCAGGCACGATCAATGTGTATAACCCGGTGTACCTGAGGGATCCATTGACGCCTCTCGCGGTGCAAAACACGTTGCTCGAACAGCAGATGAAAGGTGTTTATGCACAGCTTCAGAGCAAGTATGACCACTGGTTATTCTTGCTCGGCGGGCGGCAGGACTGGGTCGACAGTGATTTTCGCGACAAGGTGGCCAAGGCCGGCAACATCAGCTCTGAAGACCGCAAGTTCACCTATCAGGGCGGGATCATGTACCAGTTCGACAATGGCCTGACGCCATATGTCAGCTACTCGACCGCGTTCGTTCCGGTACAGCAGATCTCCAATGCCGGCACACCGCTGGACCCGATCACCAGCAGTCAATACGAAGTAGGCCTCAAGTACGAGCCGATCGGCTGGGACACGGCGATGACGTTGTCGGTCTATGACTTGCGCAAGCAGGACGACACGTACCTCGACGCCACGACCAATACCTACCGCCAGGTCGGCGAAAGCCGGGCCAAGGGTGTGGAAGTGGAGGTCAACAGCAACCTCACACCTAATTTGAACGTGACTGCGGCCTACACGTACACCGATGCTCGGATTACCAAGGATTCGGCAACGTCGCTCGTGGAAGGTCACCAGATGACCGGTGTTCCGCGTAATCAGGCTTCGGTCTGGGGCAAATACCGCTTTCTTGATGGCCAGCTCAAGGGCTTGTCCGTCGGTGGCGGCGTGCGCTACTTCGACAGCACTTTCGCTTACACCGCGCCTTCTCTTTACGGGAAGCTGGATGCTGGAAGCGTGACGTTGGTGGATGCCGCCATTGGTTACCAGATTGACCAGCACTGGTCGGTAGACGTGAACGCGAAGAACCTGTTCGACAAGGAGTATGTGTCCGGCTGCAACGATGCGGGCCGCTGCTACTGGGGTGAAAGCCGGACGCTACTCGGAACAGTTTCCTACAACTGGTAACCAGCCAGCTGTGGATAACCGCCTATTTCCCGATACAGAAGCTTGAAAAGATCCGCCCCAACAAATCATCGGAGCTGAATGCGCCGGTGATCTCCCCCAACAGCTGCTGCGCCTGGCGTAAATCTTCAGCCAGCAGCTCACCGGCTCCTGCCAGCGTCAGTTGCGCACGGCCATGCTCGAGGGCGGCGCTGGCATGCCGCAGTGCCTCCAGGTGCCTGCGACGAGCGCTGAAGCTGCTTTCCGAAGTCTGCTCGTAGCCCATGCACGCTTTCAGATGATCGCGCAGCAGTTCCAGCCCTTCTCCTGCAGCCTTGGCACTCAAGCTGATTGTCACGTGGCCATCTTCACTGACTTCCAGGGCAATTGCCTCACCCGTCAGGTCAGCCTTGTTGCGAATCAGCGTGACCTTGGCCGGGTCCGGCCGTTGTTCGAGGAATTCCGGCCACAGTGCGAACGGGTCTGCAGCCTCTGGCGCGGTGGCATCCACCACCAGCAACACGCGGTCAGCTTCCGTGATGGCCTTCAACGCGCGTTCCACCCCGATCTTTTCCACCTGGTCATCGGTGTCACGCAGTCCAGCGGTGTCCACCACATGCAGGGGCATGCCATCGATGTGGATATGTTCGCGCAGGATATCCCGCGTGGTGCCGGCGATCTCGGTGACGATCGCGGCCTCTCGCCCGGCCAGGGCATTGAGCAGGCTCGACTTGCCGGCGTTGGGACGGCCGGCAATCACCACGGTCATACCGTCGCGCAGCAAGGCACCTTGCCCGGCTTCGCGCAGCACTGTGGATAACTCGTCGCGAACCTTATCCAGCATCGCCAGGACATGGCCATCGGCAAGGAAGTCGATTTCTTCCTCCGGGAAATCAATCGCGGCCTCCACGTAGATGCGCAAGCTGATCAATTGCTCGGTGAGGTTATGCACACGCAGGGAAAACGCGCCCTGCAACGAGCGCAACGCATTGCGCGCAGCTTGTGCAGAGCTGGCTTCGATCAGGTCGGCAATCGCCTCGGCCTGGGCCAGGTCGAGTTTGTCGTTGAGAAACGCGCGTTCGCTGAATTCACCCGGACGTGCCAGGCGGCAACCCAACTGCAGGCAACGCTGCAGCAGCATGTCCAGAACGATCGGGCCGCCGTGGCCTTGCAGCTCCAGGACGTCTTCGCCGGTAAAGGAGTTCGGCCCCGGGAAATAAAGGGCGATACCTTCATCCAGCACTTCTTCATCAGCACCTAAAAACGGCCCGTAATGCGCATACCTCGGCTTCAGTTCCCGCCCACTGATGGCCTGGGCCGCCACGCCGGCGAGCGGCCCGGAAATACGAACGATACCGACACCACCACGACCTTGAGCGGTGGCGACAGCGGCGATGGTTTCACGAGGAGCGCTCATGGCGGGTACCCGGATAAAAGTGACAGAAAGCAAAACGCCCCACTAGGGGGCGTCTTGAGTGGTGTTATCCACAGAGTAAATTACGCCTCGGCTTTTTTGGTAGCCGCTTCGATTTTACGTGTGATGTACCACTGTTGGGAGATCGACAGGCAGTTGTTGACCACCCAGTACAGCACCAGACCAGCCGGGAACCACAGGAAGAAGAAGGTGAAGATGATTGGCATCATTTTCATTACCTTGGCCTGCATCGGGTCCGGCGGAGTCGGGTTCAGACGCTGCTGGATGAACATGGTCGCGCCCATGATGATCGGCAGGATAAAGAACGGGTCCTTGATCGACAGGTCAGTTATCCACAGCATGAAAGGAGCCTGGCGCATTTCCACGCTTTCCAGGAGCACCCAGTACAGCGACAGGAATACCGGCATCTGCACCAGAATCGGCAAGCATCCACCCAGCGGGTTGATCTTCTCTTTCTTGTACAGCTCCATCATGGCCTGGGACATTTTCTGCCGGTCATCGCCATGTTGTTCTTTCAGCGCAGCCAGTTTCGGGGCCACGGCACGCATACGCGCCATCGACTTGTAGCTGGCGGCCGACAGTGGGAAGAAGATCCCCTTGATCAGCATGGTCAGCAGGATAATCGAGAAGCCCCAGTTACCCACAATGCTGTGGATATGTTGCAGCAGCCAGAAAATCGGCTGGGCAATGAACCACAGAATGCCGTAATCCACAGTCAGTTCCAGACCTGGGGATAACTCTTTGAGGACTGCCTGGCTCTTCGGACCGGCGTACAACGTGGCGCTGGCTTCAGCCTTGGCACCCGGCGCGACGGTCAACGTCGGGCCAGTAAAGCCAATGATGTAGTTGCCTTGGCTGTCTTTGCGGGTTTGAACCAGGTTGGCATCACCTTTGTTCGGGATCCATGCGGTCACGAAGTAGTGTTGCAACCAGGCAACCCAGCCACCTTGAACGGTTTCTTTCAGCGCGCCCTTGTCGATATCTTTCATCGACACTTTTTTGTACGGCTCGCTACTTGTCCACAGGGCTGCGCCCAGGTAAGTCGCGGTGCCGGTGGCGGTGCTGGAAGAAGGATCGGCGCTGTTGTCACGCTTGAGCTGGGCAAACAGGTTGCCCGTCCACGGCTTCGCGCTTTCGTTGCCGATCAGGTAAGTGACTTTCAGATCGTACAAACCGCGGGTGAAGCTGAAACGCTTGATGTAGTTGACGCCGTCGTGACTGAATTTCAGGTCGACGTTCAACTGGTTCTGGCCATCGGCCAGTTGATAAGTCTTCTGTTCGGTCGAATAAACCGGACGACCGGTAGCACGAGCATCCGGACCGTCAGTACCGGTCAGGCCACTTTGCGCCAGATATACACGTTCGCCACCGTTATCGAACAGTTGGAACGGAACATCCGGATGGTCTTGGCGACGTGGATACAGCGGCAGCTTCAGCTGGGCGATATCACCACCCTGTGGGTCGATTGCCAGGTCCAGTACATCCGTTTTTACATGGATGAGGTCTTTATTGGTGACGACCGGGGTTTCTACCGGGGTACTGGTATCGGCATTCGCGCTGGGTACATCGGCACTGGCGGCAGCATTGTTACCCAGTGGCGTATCCGGAATAGCCGGCGCCGACTGATTGGTAGCAACATTCTGAGTCGGCAGGGCAGCTTGGCCATAATCCTGGTTCCACTTAAGAACCATAGAGTAGGACACGATTGCCAGGGCGACGATCAGGATCGTGCGTTTAATATCCATGATTACTCGGCCATCGAAGAAGAACGGGAGGTAGGGATAGGCGGAACCGGGTCATAACCACCGGGATTCCACGGATGACAGCGACCTAAACGACGAAAGGTCAGCCAGCCACCGCGCAGAAGGCCATGATTTTCTATGGCTTCCAACGCGTAGCAGGAACAACTGGGGTAGAAACGACAGTGGTTTGCCATCAGGGGACTAATGGCATAGCGGTAAAACTGGATCGGAACGAGGGCCAGTTTACGCATCAGTACTGTCTACCCCTACAGTTTCGGTGCTGACAGCTGGTGCTGGCTTGTTGGTACGAGCCAAACGTTTCCAGAGCTTGCCGAAATGCTGAATCAATTCGGGGTTTTCTACGTCCCCCAAGCCTTTGCGCGCGACGATAACAATATCCCAACCAACCAGAGTCTCCTGGTGGAGGCGAAACGATTCGCGCATCAGACGCTTGAGGCGATTGCGCTCAACGGAGAGCTTTACGCTCTTCTTGCCGATCACCAACCCGAGACGGGGGTGATCCAGATCGTTGTTACGCGCAAGGAGCAGGAGATTTTTCCCCGGAACCTTGCCGGTGGGGGAGTCAAAGACTGCCTTGAAATGCCGGGGGGTTAGCAGACGCTTTTCCCGACTGAAGTCCTGACTCACCACCAGTACCGGATTATCAAACTGCCAGACGCGCACGACCTTTGGCGCGGCGACGCGACAGGACAGCACGGCCGTTCTTGGTGGCCATGCGAGCACGGAAGCCGTGAGTACGGGCGCGTTTGATGGTGCTTGGTTGGAAAGTACGTTTCATGGCGTGTTACCTGGTTCGTCCACAACGGGCCGGAATGGCCCCCGTTTTAAGAGACCGGCGATTCTAGAGAAAGCAAGCCTCTAGGTCAATTTCCAACCAGCTTTTCCTTTAATTAGATATCTGGAGGCCTGCGGACCGAATCCGGGCGATTCGCCTTTCACGAGCAATGCCATAGATATAAAAATAAAGAAGGAAGTTATTTAAAGCTTTTCTGTAAAGCTTATAAAAGCTAGGCACCCCATCTTCTGTGGATAACTGCCTTGAGGCCATATTCTACGGGCTGTACAGAGAATGACAACACGGGGGAGAAACGGTGCTCTGCCTGTGCTGCGCTATCGGATAAGCTGTGTGTGGAATGGCTAGTTATCCACAGGCCAGTTACCCACAGACTTTCGACCCCACTTGTACAACGAGCTTACGGGCGCTTATCCACAGAGCTTATGCACAGACCATTTGTCGCCTTTTTTACGGTTAAGGCATTGATTCTTGGCGCCCTGTGAGCAACCTACATGTGGATAAGTGGGCGGCTGGCCGCTACAATGGCGGCTGTTTTTGCCTCACCGGCTTTCAACTTAGGGGATATCC